>NZ_CATQFT010000041.1:0-372 GCF_958267405.1 Neisseria maigaei
ATCTACCCCCCTACTCTCCCTAAGCAAAGAGATGAAACTGCGTATCGGTCCCCTACCGGTTGAATTTTCCGAAAAAACGCAACGTAACCAGCAACACATATATAAGAACAGCACAAATAGCATAAATACATCAGGCAACGAAAAAAGTCAGAATAATGCACTTTATGGAGTTTGGATATCTGTTGTTTTGTTCTGTTAGTATTGCCTCTTTCTGTGTTTACAGTTTAGCAGTTGTACAGTTTTACAGTAAGGTTTAAAGAATGACCGATTTATTTTTAAATGTAGATATTGTAGAGGATAAAAATGACCAAAGTCCTTTCAGTAACATTTTTGAATTTTTAGCGAGCCATTTCATTTCCCAGGCGAGATCGG
>NZ_CATQFT010000042.1:0-3267 GCF_958267405.1 Neisseria maigaei
GGAGATGGCTTCATTAAACAAACGTGCGCTAGCCCCCCTAGAATGCACGCAGATTGATTTTTAATGCTCGTCCTATGCAAGATGTATCCCCGAAGCTAAAACGCGCTATAACGCGAAAATAAGCCCAAAAAAAGAGATTTCCTAAAATCAACGGTTTTGATAGCGGCGGGCGCGGCGGCGGTTTAACTGTTTTCCGGCGGTTGCGGAGAATCATCGCGGAGAATCATCACTGTATCGCAGAAAAACTATATCCCAAGCCATACGATTTGCCGCCCAGCGTTCCAAGATGGCAGGAATTTCGCGGCAGTCCCAACCGTTTTTAACGATTTCGGGGTGCTTACGGTAAGCGTCCATCACGTCATCAATCCTGATGAAGTAAGCCCCGTCATCGTCAAAATCGCCATAGCCGTGCAGGTTTTGGCATTCGGCTACCAGCCAATCGGCAAAAAGTGGGTTATAGCCATACTGCCCCAGTGGAGCGGTAACGGTTTGCGGTTTTGGCTGAACCGCCACAGATTTTGGGAAGTCCGATTTTTTTTCCTGTTGTCGCCAAGTGGAAACCCAGTAGCTGATGATAGAAGCGGAAACTTTACGCCCCTGCTTTTGGGCTTCGGGTTGGAGTATTTCGGCGATTTGGTAAAAGGGATAACCCTTGCTTCGGAGCATCAGAATTTGGGTTTTGAAGGGCAGAAGCCAGCCAGAATTGCGCTTCGGATACGGCGGCGGTAGATTTTGCATTGTTTTTCCTTGTCATATAGGGTTTCCTAGGCTGATATAGCCCGATGTAAACCTTACTATAACGAACTAGGGACATCTAGACAAATATATGAAAAATATAAGAAATATCTAGCTATGGCAGGATAGCCTAAAGGCGAAAAAGGTAAACCTTTTATAACGCGCCCAGCGCGTTATGATTGCTGCCTTCAGCAGCAAAGGAAGTTTTTTAACGGTGCAATTTTTTAAATTATGGACAACAGAAAAAGAAAAAACCGCCCCCCATTGCTGGCAGGCGGAAACTTTCGTTTTTTGTTTGTGGTCAGGTTAGCTTGCAAATTGACTGAACAGCCAAACCACGGCTAAAATAAAACCGTGGTTTACTTCCAGTGTCAGCAGCAGCTTGTTCCCCTGTACAAGGATTTTGAGCTTCATGCTTCACTCCAAATGTGAGGTTAATCACACAGGCGAGAGCTTCGCAAAAATCCCCGTTGCAGCGGGGATTTTTGCTGTCCCCGCCCACCGAATTACCGCCCGAAAGCGGTAATTTTTCATTATAGCATTGGCTATCTTCTGTTACGTTCTTCGTTCATGTTCTGAATGCGGATATGCTCCACTAGCTCGCGGTGCTTGTCGGCTTCTGTCCGCTCTCCCCAATCAAAGCCGCCTTTCTCTCCTGTTGTGCCTGTGCCTATGTTTGCCCAAAAGTCGGGAAGGAATGGTAAAAACAGCCTGAAAAAACTGTAAACAATGCCAACGATGTAGGCTATCAACGAAATGGGCAACGCAACCACGACATAAAAAGTAACGCCAGCCGCAACAACGGCAACAATCCAAACAAAGCAAAGGAAAATAGTATGTAACCAGTCCATGATTTACCTTTGATATTTTTGTTTGATAGCCTTGCATTCACTTAAGATTTTTTCATAATCAATATCATCCGAGAATGTTGAATATAGGTAATTTCTTATTTCAATCAACCTATTATTGTCTTCATTATTATTCAAATACTCTAGATTGTATTTTAATTTGCGGCTAATTAAAGCCAAACCTGAAGCTACAACTTCAATCAATACATCTTTTTCCATTATTGTTGCCATAATCACCCTCCTTTTTTCCGTATGATTTCATTCATTGAATAAACTACCTTGTGGGTTGCGCTGGAATTTGAAAAGCAGCGTAGCCACTTTACGCCCACGCTTCCGGGCTTCCCATTCAATCAGCCAGTTATCTTTTTCGGTCAATTCTTTTATCGCTGGTTCAATAACTCTTTTTCGCAACAATTGGAAATTAGCTCGATAGCTTTCAGTTGCCTCCATTGCGTGCCAAAATTCTTCAATGGACATTGAGAGCCACCCCGAACCGTCTGTCTTGTCTTTCATTTGCTCAAACAATTCAAGCAGCCGCCATGAGTAGATAGAGCGCAGCGCAGCAGCTTGTTGAAGTTGGTATTTTGTGAATTCCCTTTCAAGCTCAAACAGGAAAGGGAAAACGTATTCAGAAAACCTGAACTTAACTAAACCCTCGTCTTTGAAGTAATCATATCCCTGAACCCAAATTGTGGTGCGCGTACCGATTTTTTTGCCGTCTGTAATTTGCCAAGACAGGGTGCGTTTCATCAAGGTATGAACAGCCCCTTTTAGCTCATTATAGGCGGTTCGAATATCCACCCCATAAGTGTCGGCATACTCTTGCGCCGTTAATTTTATCTCGCCATTTACGCCCCCAAGCTTGGCAATACCTGCCATTAAAATCCGCTTTTCTACCAAGTTCAGCGTTTGGGCGGAACGTGTAATGTAGTTTGAAATAACAACATTACGGCTGCCTAAATCTTTTGATTGTTTAACTACATTAGCCACAAATGAAACACCCTCAATACATTTAAAACATGTGCAAATTATGTTTCATTGCTGTAAATGAATCAAGCCTTTTTTTGTTTCAAATGTATTAAACCTGTTTCATTTGTGCCTGTGGATTGAGTAGCAAAAATGTTTCATTAAGTAGCAAAAATGTTTCATTAAGTAGCAAAAATGTTTTAGTTGTAGCAAAAATGTTTCATTTAAAACGCAAAAAAAATCGCCGTAAGCCTTGATACAAAAGGCTTACGGCGTTTTCCACAGGCTCTATAAAAAGGTTTTTAAAAATATTAAAAATGATGAAAAACCGCCCGACCCTGATTTTTCGTGGATAACTCGCCATTTTTCACACCGCACACGTTTGAAATTTTTCGCGCTTACGCAGCTTCAAAATTTCGCCTACGGCTAAAACCCAATAATGAGCCTACGGCATTTTTTGGGAGCTGCTTGACGCAGCTCATGCAGCCCAACCATTCGCGCACCAAATCACAACAACCGAACGGCAAAGGTTTTTGTTCAACAGGAAAGAAAAACAGGTTTCAGGCTGCCCCACAGGTTACCCGGAATTTAACTGTTTTTGGTCTTCAATGATGAAGTGCGGAGATGGCTTCATTAAACAAACGTGCGCTAGCCCCCCTAGAATGCACGCAGATTGATTTTTAATGCTCGTCCTATGCAAGATGTATCCCCGAAGCTA
>NZ_CATQFT010000043.1:0-13604 GCF_958267405.1 Neisseria maigaei
TTTTTTTTTTTTTTTTTTTTTTTTTTTTTTTTGGATTAGATTACCCGATTGGTATAAAATTAAGGATAATATGCAAGAAGTGTGGAAAACTTATGAAAGATGAAACAATCGCCCGCTGCCTCCTTTCTTCCTGCCTGCTGGCTGCGGGTATGGAAAAAAGCATTGCCGCTCCCGGTACGATTTTGGAAAAACCCAATCATACGGCGGCGATAGCGACCAGAAATCAGACCAACGAACATACTTTCGATTATTCGGGTGAAACTGCCGTTACGCCGATTAATTCCCTGGTTATTGCCGCCAATGGCAAAGGCGCGAAAAATATCATTACCGTCAAGGGCAACCCTTCTCTCGGTGAAAAAGATTTGACAGATGTAAGTGGTAAAGCGTCGTTGAAAGATGCAAGGGGCGAAGTGTTGAAAGAGCCCGCGCATTGGACCATCGAAAAGATAAGACCTACAGGGTCGGTGAACGGCGGTCGATACACACTTCCGTCAACTGTTGAAAATGCCGGGATTTTGTTTGCAGACAAAAGCTATGAGGCAAAGGGCAACAATATTACCTTGGAAAACGTATCGGTCAAAAATAGCTCTTCAAAGTATGCTATTTTCGCAAACGACACTTTGACAGCCTCCGGCTTAGGTATGTCGGACACAACCCTGACCTTTAAGGGAAACAACTATCTTTATACAGACGGCACCAAAGTAGGCAGCAACCCACTCGAACTGAACGGCATACAGTTATTTAAGAATAATACAACCAAATATTCCGAAGGATACAAAAACCATACCAAAATCGAGTCGGAAGCAGGTTCCAATCTGAACATATACGTCAAATCGGGGTATACGCGCGGGCGCGGCATCTCGATAACGCAATATAAGAATGTAACCATCAGTACGTCGGGACCGAGAAAAACGGTCGTCAACCAGACCGAAATGGATTTTCGCGGCGGGGTCAGCATCAAGGTGGATCGCGGCAATCAGAAGAATGCCGAAAACTATGGTGTTTATGTGGGAAACCTGCCGAAAAAAAACGGCAACAGCGAGGATGTGCCGGAAGATTCGTACAACCGCGCCACCTTCCATAGCGATGTCAAAATCGACATGCAGCCGGTGCTTGAAGAAAGTGGGAAACAAAAATCCATCGGCGATGCTTTGAATGTGGACGGTAAAAACAGCAGCGTGGACATCAAGGGCGACGGAACGGTGCAAATCGACGGCGACATCCACGTCCTCAACGGCGGCGTGATAAATTTAAGCCTGAAAAACAAAAATTCTTATCTCAACGGGGAAGCCCATATCGGCAAACGACAATATACCGGCGATCCCGACGACCCCGATAATCCGCCCAGCGGGCAGCCCCTGTTTGAGGAAGACCGTACAGACAGCGTGTCATCCATCAATATGACGATGAAGGACGGCGCGCGCTGGAATGTGCAGAATACTTCAAAAATCAACGGATTGGACATCAGCAACGGCGCGGAAGTGAGCTTTTCGGACGGCGGCAGGAATGTAAACGTCTCCGTATCCAGCCTGAAAGGAAACGGCGGCGTGTTCAAGATGCAGGGCGACATCGTCAGCGGCAAGTCGGACAAGCTGATTACGCGCGAAGGCAGCGAAGGCGTACACATCATCGAATATGAAGACAATGCCAAGGCAAAAACGACCGGCAAGGAATTTTTAAAGCTGGTCGAAAACAAAGGCGATGCCGAAAACACAAAAGCGTCATACGAACTGCACGTCAAATGTACGGAACAGGGAGGGTGGTGTTTTGCCTTGGGCGAGTCGGAAAACTCCAAATATGTCAAAATTGACCCCGACGGCAAGCGGGATCACTACCTTTTCGCGGCAACATTGTCGACGGGTGCGTCGAGCGGCGTCCTTTTCGGCGAGGCGTTATATCAGTTGAACGCGGTTTCCGATGAAACGCTGGTGCAGCGTATGGGCGAAATCCACGCCGACGGAACGCCGCAGGAAGACAACAACGTCTGGCTCAAACGCGTCGGCGGAAAATTCGCCGGCAGCCGCAGCGATTACCGCGTGGGCGGCTACGGCAACCGCTATTGGGGCTTTGCCGGCGGCTTCAACCGGACGGGGTTCGGCGACAAATGGATTCATTACAAAGGGCTGATGCTCCGCCACCTCCAATCGTCCTACACCCCCGAAGACTACGCCGGCATCGGCAAAATCTATGGCAGGACGGCAGGCGTTTATTCCACCTGGCTCAATCGGGAAAGCAGGGCATATTACGATTTGGTCGCCAACATCGCCCGATATAAGGGCAGCTACGGGCTGACCAATTACTCCGGCAAACGTGTCGAATCGGACGAGGCGCGCCTGAATGCCTATATGCTTTCCGCCGAAACCGGCAGGCGGATGGAAAAACAGGACGGCGGCAAAACCTATTGGTGGCAGCCGGAAGCGCAGTTGTCCTACTGGTTTACGCGCGGCTACGGCTTTTCGCTGTCAAACGGTCTGTCTGCCGAGACGGACAACTTCCGCAGCCTGATGGGGCGGTTCGGCTTTCGGGCGGGCGTGGACGGTTTGGACGGCGGCAGGCTGAACATCTACGGCAAACTGATGTACAAACGCGAATTTATCGGCACGATCCGCCACAGGTTCAACGGCTCTGCCGTGGAGGAATTCAAACACCGTGGCGGCTGGTTGGAATACGGTTTGGGCGTGGTCAGCCGCAATGCCGGAAACGGACGGCAGCTTTATTTTGAGGCGCAAAGGTCTTCGATGCACAAGATGCGGCAGAATTGGCAGGTCAATATGGGCGTGCGCAGTATGTTCTGATGCGCGGATGCGCCTGAAAACAATCCGGAACGGTCAGACGCGTTCCGGATTGTTTTTTTGTCGGGGAGGTTTGCCGCCATATCAAAACAGGCGGGCGATGCCGTATGAAACCCCGTCATTCCCGCGAAAGCGGGAATCTAGAATCTCAAACTTTCAGACAACCTTTGAATATTACTGTTGCCCAAAGGTCTGGATTCCCGCCTGCGCGGGAATGACGGTGGGGGACGATGCCGTCTGAAACTCCGTCATTCCCACCACTTTTCGTCATTCCCGTGAAAACGGGAATCTAGAACCTCAAACTTTCAGATAATTTTTGAATATTGCTGTTGTTCTAAGGTCTGGATTCCCGCCTGCGCGGGAATGATGATTTGGAAATTACCCGAAAACCCAAAAAAAACCGAAACCGAACACACTTGATTCCCGCCTGCGCGGGAATGACGGCAAACGGGGGGATGGGGCATCCCGATGCGGCGGCAATGTGTCCGGAATGGGGCGGTTTATCCGAAAAAGCCCATTTTGACTTGGATGAGTTTTTCCAGTTCGTTCAGGATGCGCCGGCGCGAGACGAAAAAGATGATGTGGTCGCCGTCTTGGATGACGGTTTCGGTATGGTGTCCCATAATGACTTCGCCGGTTTCGGCGCGGACGATGGCGGCAATGTGGCAGCCTTCGGGCCATTTGATGCCGCTGATGCGCCTGCCGATGATGGCGGAAGTTTTTTTGTCGCCGTGTGCGACGACTTCGATGGCTTCCGCCGTGCCGCGCCGGATGGGGTGGACGGCAACGATGTCGCCGCGCCGGATGTGGGCGAGTATCGAGCCGATGGTGATGAGGTGGGGGGAGACGACGATGTCGATTTTGTTGCCTTCGAGCAAATCGACGTAGCTTGAGCGGTTGACGATGCCGATGACGCGCTTCGCGCCGAGGTTTTTCGCCAAAAGGGCGGACATAATGTTGCTTTCGTCGTCGTTGGTCAGGGCGCAGAATACGTCGATTTCGTCGATGTATTCGTTGTCGAGCAGGGTTTCGTCGGTTGCCGAACCTTGCAGGACGAGGGTGTTGTCGAGGTTTTCGGCTATCCATTCGGCACGGCGCGGCCGGCATTCGATGATTTTGACGTTGTATGCGTGTTCGAGCTGCTTGGCGAGGCGGTAGCCGATGTTGCCGCCGCCGGCAATCATGATGCGGCGGGTGCTGGTTTCTTTGGGGCGCAATTCGGGTATGACCGCGCCGATGTTTTCGGCGGCGGCGGCAAACAGGATTTCGTCGCCTTCGATGATGACGGTTTGCGGCGTGGGGACGATGAGGCGGTTGTTGCGGTAAACGGCGCAGATTTGGCAGTCGGCCCCGTCGGGCAAATCTTGGGCGATGTCGGCGATTTCGCGGTTGACGAGCAGCCCGCCGCGCCGCGCCTGTATGATGACCATCCGCACGCGGTCGTCTGCAAAACGTAAAACCTGCAATGCGCCCGGGCAGTCTATCAGGCCGGCAAGCTGTTCGGTAACGAGCTGTTCGGGGCTGATGGTTTCGGTTATGCCGAATATGGAAAGGCTGCCGTTTTCGTTGTTTTCGAGCTTGGGGCTGAGGTATTCGAGGTATTCGCTGGAACGGACGCGCGCGATGCGGCCGGGGATGTTGAACAGGTCGGCGGCAACTTTGCAGGCGACGATGTTGGTTTCGTCGCTGCGGGAGAGCGCGAGCAGCAAGTCGGCATCTTCCGCGCCGGCGCGTTCTAGTGTGAAGGGGGATGCGCCGTTGCCGAAAACGGTTTGGACATCGAGGCGGCTGCCTGTTTCCTGCAATGCTTTTTCGTCGATGTCGATAACGGTTACGTCGTTGTTGGGTATGGCGGCAAGGTTTTGTGCGACGGTAGAACCTACCTGCCCGTTGCCTAAAATGAGGATTTTCACGGTGTGGGTCGCCGGGTGATGAAATGGTGGATTGTACCGCAACCGGGGGCGGAAATGCCGTCTGAAGGCAGATTTTGCATTCAGACGGCATGGTGCCTCAAGATTCGACGGGGATGATGCCGATTTTCGCCTGCCATTTGCGCGGGGCGGTGGCGTGGATGGATTCGCCTTTGCTGTCCACGGCGACGGTTACGGGCATGTCTTTGACTTCAAACTCGTAAACCGCTTCCATACCCAACTCGGGGAACGCCAAGACTTTGGAGGATTTGATGGCTTTTGCCACGAGGTATGCCGCGCCGCCGACTGCCATGAGGTACACGGCTTTGTTGTCGGCGATGGCTTCGCAGGTGGCCGCGCCGCGCTCGGATTTGCCGATCATGCCCAAAAGGCCGGTTTGTTCGAGCATTTGGCGGGTGAATTTGTCCATGCGGGTAGCGGTGGTCGGACCTGCCGGGCCGACTACTTCGTCGCCGACCGGATCGACGGGGCCGACGTAGTAAATCAGGCGGTTGGTGAAATCGACGGGCAACTCTTCGCCTTTGTCGAGCATATCGACGAGGCGTTTGTGCGCGGCATCGCGGCCGGTGAGGATTTTGCCGTTCAACAGCAATACGTCGCCGGTTTTCCAGCTTGCCACTTCTTCTTTGGTCAGCTTATCGACATCGACGCGTTTGCCGTTGTCGGGGCTGTAAGTCAAATCGGGCCAGTCTTCGACGCGCGGCGGGGTCAGCTCGACCGGACCTGAGCCGTCCAATTCGAACTCGACGTGGCGGGTTGCGGCGCAGTTGGGAATCATCGCAATCGGTTTAGAGGCGGCGTGTGTCGGGTAATCGAGGATTTTCACGTCCAACACGGTGGTCAGACCGCCCAAACCTTGCGCGCCGATGCCCAGCGCGTTGACTTTTTCAAAGAGTTCGAGGCGCAGGGCTTCGGTGGTGGACAATTCCGCGCCGGACGCGGCTTTTTCCTGCAATTCTTGGATGTCGATGTGGCTCATCAGGGATTCTTTCGCCATCAGCACGGCTTTTTCGGGCGTACCGCCGATGCCGATGCCCAAGATACCGGGAGGACACCAGCCCGCACCCATAGTCGGAATGGTTTTCAACACCCAATCGACGATGTTGTCGGAAGGATTGAGCATGGCGAGTTTGGATTTGTTTTCAGAGCCGCCGCCTTTTGCCGCGCAGGTTACTTCGACTTTGTCGCCCGGCACGATGCTCATATGGATGACAGCGGGGGTGTTGTCTTTGGTGTTTTGGCGTTTACCGACCGGATCGGCGAGGACGGAAGCGCGCAGGGTGTTGCCCTCCCAAGTGTAGGCGCGGCGTACGCCTTCGTTAACCATCTCTTCCACGCTCATGTCCGCATCCCATTGGACGTTCATGCCGACTTTGAGGAAGACGGTTGCGATACCGGTATCTTGACAGATGGGGCGGTTGTTTTCCGCACACATGCGGCTGTTGACCAAAATCTGCGTCATCGCGTCTTTGGCGGCGGGATTTTCTTCCTTCTGCCACGCCTTATAGAGCGCGTCGATGTAGTCTTTCGGATGGTAATAGCTGATGAATTGGAAGGCATCGCAAATGCTTTGGATAAAGTCTTCCTGTTTAATGACGGTCATGATTGTGTTCCTTTTCAAGGTTGTAGCGGTAAGTATTTGCTGCTGTTTTAAACAACCTTTTTGAAGGCTGTTTTTTTATCAGGTTGAAATAGTGCCAGCGTTTGTACGGTAAAGACAATACATAATTCTAATCTCTTGATTATAAATTTGTTTTAATAAAATACTGTTTTACTCGGATTTTGATATTCGTAATCTTTGCCTGTTGCCTATGATGGAAATAAAACTACAAATATGTTTGGTAATTTTAGGTTTTTTATAAATACCGTCCGAACCTGTCCGAATATCCGTTTTAACGGCATAAAAATTATTTTCAATAATTTCAAACTGATTTCAATCGATTAAAGGATATAACGACGGCAGGGAGTTGTCATATACGAAAGAGGAAATTTTGACTGAAGTCAAACGCATTTGACTTTTTGAAATTTTACAACTTATTTTCCAAATATCAGAATTTTCAAAAAAATACATATATTACAGCAATATATGTATTTTTTACCGTCTTGCAATAATGAGAATGGGTTGTATTTTTCTGTTTGTTTTTTCTGCTTTTCAGACGGCATTCTTTATAATCTTATTGAAAAGTAAGTATATTTTAAAATTTCATACATAAATTTTGTCAACAATATATGTTTCTATGGTAATTTTGTAGTTTAGTAACGGGAAGGCGTAAATTCTGATAAACTATGTTTCACATAAGAAACATTAAGTTATAAACATATTCATAGTGCGCGAGAGGAAGTTCTTGTTTCTCTTGTGTAACAAAAATACACAATACCGAATCTACTATCCTTCCAACAGGACACTGCCATGAGTGAAAATTTGTTAACCCTGACCATAGACGGACACGAGGTCAAGGCCTCCGCCGATTCGTCCATTATCCAAGCCTACGCCCGTTCCGGCAGCGCGATTACCGCCAATGTCGGCTGCATGGGGCAGGGCGTGTGCGGTTCGTGCCGCTGCATGATACGCAAGGAAGGCGAGCGCGAGGTAACCACCGCGCTGGCGTGTGAAACCAAAGTCGAAGAAGGGATGCAGGTCAGTTTCTTGGACTACTTCATTCCCGAGCATATCCAGTATTACGACGTGGGCGAGGTCGGCGACGGCTGGAACTGGCTGGACGACACCGCAAAAGCCTTCCCCGAAGCGCAAAACTGCCGCCATTGCGGCGGCTGCAACCGCGCCTGCCCCAAAGGCTTGGAAGTGGAAAACGGCGTGGCGCAAGTGGTATCCGGCGATTTCGGCGCGGCGGCTTTGACCTTCGACCAATGCGTGATGTGCAACCTCTGCACCCTCTCCTGCCCCGAACACATCCGTCCGAACCACTTAGGCCTGTTCGCCCGCCGCATGAAAGCGGCGCGCACGCTGCGCCCTGTGGATTTGATGCGCCGCCTGCGCGAAATCGACAGCGGCAAAATGAAAGTCGAATTTGAAGGGGAGGCAGTGTGATGGCAAACAAAATCCAAGGCATCGACTACGAAACCGCCCTTGCCAACCTGCGTGCTTCCTCATTGGAACTGCGCGGCGACCTGCCGGAAAAAAACGAATTGCTGAGCCAATTCCATCCCGATTATCAGGCAAATGCACGCGTGAAGCTGCCCATCGGCCCGAACGCCGGCGATTACTGCCATCCTGATTTGGCGAAACTCTTAATCAGTCAGCCTCTGATTGACGATTATGATTTGTCGGGCGCGGAACATTTGAACACCGACGTACTGGTTATCGGCGGCGGCGGTGCGGGCGCGGCGGCGGCATTGTCTGCAACCGAAGCAGGCGCGCGTGTGATTATGGCGAACAAGCTGCGTATCGGCGACAGCAATACCGTGATGGCGGAAGGCGGCATTCAGGCGGCAGTCGGCGCGGAAGACAGCCTGCAACAGCACTTTGACGACACCGTCAAAGGCGGCCACAATGCAGGCAAAAAAGAATTGGTGGCACAAATGGTTACCGACGCGCCGTCCGCCATCCGCTGGCTGATCGGCTTGGGCATGACCTTCGACCTTGCCAATGGCGCGGACAGCAACGGTATGCTAAGCCGAAAACGCGCGGGCGGTACGACCGTGCCGCGTATTTTGAGCTACCGCGACTTTACCGGCCTCGAAATGATGCGCGTACTGCGCGAAGCAGTCGAACTCGACGAAAACATCACCCAGCTCAACCGCCACCCCGCCATCGAATTATTATCGGACGAACACGGTCGCTGCGTCGGCGCGATTTTGTACGATTTGGAAAAACGCTCCTTGGTATTGGTTCACGCCAAAGCCGTGGTATTGGCAACCGGCGGCAGCGGACGGCTGCATTTGCAAGGTTTCGCCACATCCAACCACTATGGCGCGACTGCAGACGGCCTGGTGATGGCTTACCGCATCGGCGCGAAACTGCGCGATGTCGATTCTTTCCAATACCACCCGACCGGCGTCGCCCATCCGCCACACTTGGCAGGTGCGCTGATTTCCGAAGCCGTGCGTTCCGCAGGCACCAAACTGGTCAACGGTTTGGGCGAGCGTTTCGTTGACGAATTGCAGCCGCGCGACGTGGTTGCCGCCGCCATTTTGCGCGAATGCCGCGAAGGCCGTGGCGTGGTACGCGACGGACAAGTCGGCGTGTTCCTCGATACCCCGCGCCTGATCGCCAACGACCCCGACGTGTTGAACCGTTTGGTTACGCTCGGCCACGTCGCCCACAAATGCGGTATTGACCCTGCTGTTGAGCCGATGATGATTCATCCGACCCTTCACTATCAAAACGGCGGCGTCGAAATCAACGGCGACGGCGCAACCTGTGTGGAAGGCCTCTATTGCGCCGGCGAAGTAACCGGCGGCATCCACGGCCGCAACCGCCTGATGGGCAACGCGCTTTTGGACATCATCAGCTTCGGCCGCCGCGCCGGTAAGGCTGCGGCAAATTGCGGCCTGCCGCTGAAAAAAGTGCGCGGCGGTGTCGGACACGTCCACGATCTGCAACGCGAAATGACCCGCGCCGGACTGACCGGCGACATCAAAGCCCCCGTTTTATATCCCGACTACGGCAAATTCGATTTGCGCGAACATGCCGGTTTGCAGGAGCAACAATCATGAACCAAGCCAATCAAAACTTACTGCACCCGTCCCGCCAAGTCGGCGCGGATTTGACCGCGTGGCGCAAAGTCGGCGGCGGCGAAGGCCTGCTGGCTGCGCTTGCCGATCCTCAACGCATTGTTTCCAAACTGCAAGATGCCAACCTATGCGGTATGGGCGGTGCAGGTTTCCCGACCTGGCGCAAATGGGAGGCGGCGGTTGCCGCCCAAAGCAAACACGGCGACAAATACGTCGTCTGTAACGCCAACGAAGACGAACCGGGTACATTCAAAGACCGCGTATTGCTGGCGAAAACGCCGCACCAAGTCATCGAAGGCGTATTGATTGCCGCCGTCGCCTGCCGCGCCAACAAAGCGGTTTTGTATGTCAACCCGCACCAGACCGAATCCATTGCCTCCATCGTACCCGCCATCGAACAATGGAAAAACAGCGATTTGTTTATCCGTATCGAGAACTACTTGGGCAAACCTTTGGACTTGCAACTGGTTGAAACTTCAGGCCGCTATATCGGCGGCGAAGAAACCGCCGTGATTTCTTGGTTGGAAGGCGGTTTCCCCTTCCCCCGACGCAAGCCTCCGTTCCCTGCCGAAAGCGGTGTCAACGGCGAGCCGACCCTGATCAACAATACCGAAACCTTCGCCAACATCCCGCAAATCCTTGCCAAAGGCGCGGAATGGTACAAATCGCTGGGTTTGGGCGATGCGGCCGGTACAAAACTCTACTCGCTCTCCGGCGACGTATTGAATCCGGGCCTGTACGAACTGCCGATGGGCACGACCCTGCAATCGCTGATTTACGATCACGGCGGCGGTATGCTCGAAGGCCGCACGTTTAAAGCCGTATTTACCGGCGGCCCGTCAAACACGCTTCTGACCGTGAAAGATTTGGATGTGCCTTTGGACTTCGTGTCCGTGCGCGAACGCAAATCCAGCCTCGGTACCGGCGCGATGATTGTGATTTCCGAAGGCACGAGTGTGGTGCGTAAAGTGTCCGAATATGTGGAATTTTTTGCGTCCAACTCGTGCGGTCAATGCCCGCCGTGCAAAGGCGGTACGTTCCAGCTTTCCCGCCTGCTCAACCGCGTGGACACCGGCATCGGCACTTCCGACGACCTCCGCGCCCTGCAAAGCCTGTGCCAACTGCTGCCGCGAAGCGGCCGCTGCGGCCTGATTGACGGCGCGGTTACCGTGTTGCAAAGCTCGCTGCGTACCTTCCCCGAAGAGTACGGACTGCCGGCGGGGCAGGATTAAGCCGCTAAGGCGTTTCAGACGGCAGGTAGGGTTGTCGGCCGACAAATTGATTGGGGTTTAAGCATTTGTCGGGGGTTACAACGTAAATCACTTGCCGGAAGGAAAACGATACGGCGTATCTTGAGGTTTTGCCCTCTCCCTAACCCTCTCCCACAGGGAGAGGGAACGGATTGCAGGAAACCCGATAACGGTTGGCTTTCAACGCCATTATCCCCTCTCACACAGTATGGGGAACGGATTGCAGGAAACCCGATAACGGTTGGTTTTCAACGCCATTATCCCCTCTCCCCGTGGGAGAGGGTTAGGGAGAGGGTTAGGGAGAGGGCAAAACACAAAGTGCAAAACGCAAAACTCAAGAAATGCCGTCTGAAAAAGAGAACGGCGCAAAACACGTTCAGACGGCATCCCCCGCTAAAATCAGGCACACGCCGTCTGAAACCCGATTTTCCCGATACTTCAAACTAGGAGACTAATATGGGCTTCAAGCCAATCCCTGCGGCGGCCGCGCTCGCGCTGACGCTGCTTATCTGGTTCGTCATCCCTGTTCCCCAAGGCGTATCGCCCGACGCGTGGCATCTTCTGGCACTGTTCGTCGGCATCATTGCCGGCATCATCGGCAAAGCGATGCCCATCGGCGCAATGGCGGTTTTGGGCATTACCTTGGTCGCGCTGACCGGCGTAACCAACGAAAAAGCCGCCGACGCGACCAAAGACGCTTTGAGCAGCCTCAACAACTCGTTAATCTGGATGATCGGTATCGCCATCATCATCTCGCGCGGCCTGTTGAAAACCGGTTTGGGGATGCGTATCGGCTACCTTTTGATTTCCCTTTTCGGCAAACGCACGCTGGGCGTGGGTTACAGTTTGGCACTAGCCGACTTGGTCATCGGTCCGGTTACGCCGAGCAACACCGCGCGCGGCGGGGCGATTGTGCATCCGATTATGAAATCCATCGCCTTGAGTTTCGACTCCGATCCTGAAAAAGGGACGGAAGGCAAAATCGGCAAATACCTTTCACTGGTCAACTTCCACGCCAACGTGATTACCTGCCTGATTTTTATCACCGCCACCGCACCCAATCCGCTGGTTGTCGAACTGGTTGCCAAAGCCACCAATTCGCAAATCCAACTCTCTTGGGGCACTTGGTTCCTGGCGATGATCGTACCCGGCCTGATTGCGATGCTGCTGATGCCGCCGGTGCTGTATTTCCTGTATCCGCCCGAAATCAAACAAACGCCTGACGCGACCGCCCTTGCCAAAGAAAAACTGAAAGAAATGGGCGCGATGAAGCGCGACGAAAAAATGATGCTCGGCATTTTTGTGATTCTGCTGCTGTTGTGGGCGGGTATTCCCGAAATGCTGTTCGGCGTGAAAGTCGATGCCACCGCCACCACCTTCCTCGGCCTGAGCCTCTGCCTTTTGAGCGGCGTACTGACTTGGGACGACGCGCTGAAGGAAAAAAGCGCGTGGGACACCATCGTTTGGTTTGCCGCCTTGGTGATGATGGCAAACTTCCTCAACAAACTGGGGCTTATCGGCTGGTTGTCCGAATCTATGCAAAGCGGTATCGCCCATTTGGGCTTGGGTTGGGAAGCCGGCTGCGCCCTGCTGATGCTTGCCTACCTCTACGCCCACTACGTTTTCGCCAGCGGCACGGCACACGTTACCGCGATGTTCGGCGCGTTTTACGGCGCAGGTCTGGCATTGGGCGCGCCGCCTATGCTGTTTGCCCTGATGATGGCGGCCGCCACCGGCATTATGATGTCGCTGACCCACTACGCCACCGGTTCCGCGCCTGTGATTTACGGCTCAAACTACGTCAATATGGGCGAATGGTGGAAGGCGGGCTTCATTATGAGCGTTATCGAAATCCTGATTTTCGCCACAGTCGGCATTTTGTGGTGGAAAGCTTTGGGTTATTGGTAAACCGCCGGCTGTTTGAATGTTAAGGCAAAAATGCCGTCTGAAACCGTTTCGCGTTTCAGACGGCATTTTCCCACCGCCGTCATTCCCGCGAAAGCGAGAATCTAGTGTGTTCGGTTTCGTTTTTTTTTGGGTTTCGGGTAATTTCCAAATCGTCATTCCCGCGCAGGCGGGAATCCAGACTGTCGGATAGCAGCAATATTCAAAGGTTATCTGAAAATTTAGAGGTTCTAGATTCCCGTTTTCACGGGAATGACGAAGAGTTGCGGACAGCAGGGGGAATGACGGGGTTTCAGACGGCATCAAATGCCTTGTTGGGCTTCAGACGGCATCGTCCACCTTCTGCCGTCATTCCCATAAAAACAGAAACCTAAAATTCCGTCATTCCCGCGAAAGCGGGAATCTAGAGTGTTCGGTTTCAGTTGTTTTTGGATTTCGGGCAATTTCCAAACCGTCATTCCCGCGCAGGCGGGAATCCAGTGTGTTCGGTTTCAGTTGTTTTTGGGTTTCGGGCAATTTCCAAATCGTCATTCCCGCGCAGGCGGGAATCCAGACCTTAGAACAACAGCAATATTCAAAGATTATCTGAAAGTTTGAGGTTCTAGATTCCCGTTTTCACGGGAATGACGGAAGGTTGCGGACATCAGGGAATGACGGGGCTTCAGACGGCATCAAATGCCTTGTCGGGCTTCAGACGGCATCGCCCACCCTCAGCCGTCATTCCCATAAAAACAGAAACCTAAAATTCCGTCATTCCCGCGCAGGCGGGAATCCAGACCTTCGGGGCGGCGGAAATATTTAAAAGTCGTCTGAAAGTCCGAGATTCTAGATTCCCGTTTTCACGGGAATGACGAAGGGTTGTGGGAATGACAAAAAATTACGGAAATGACGAAAGGTTGCGGGAATGACGGCTCATAATAAAAAAACCTGCTTGAAACAAGCAGGTTTTTGAATTGGCACGCCCACGGGGATTCGAACCCCGGTTGCCGCCGTGAAAGGGCAGTGTCCTAGGCCTCTAGACGATGGGCGCG
>NZ_CATQFT010000044.1:0-57499 GCF_958267405.1 Neisseria maigaei
TTTTTTTTTTTTTTTTTTTTTTTTGGTGTGTCAATGATTTAAGCATATAATATAAAAATTATATGCTCTCAAAATGGAAAACTAATGAAACAAAAGAAGACAGTTCAGTGCATCTTACTTGGTTTTGCAGCCGCTTCTATGCACGCGCAAGGGGCGGACGCTGCAAGCAGTGGAACGATAGAGAAGACAGACAAATACACCCTCGTCCTCGCAAAACAAGGGCAAGTAAACAACTACACCTACGATGGCGAAACCGAAGTCAAACCCTTAAATTCCCTCATTATTGCCGCCAACGGCGGTACGAACAACATTACGATAAAAGGCAAATTGGCAGACGGCTCTGCCGATGCCGCGCCGACGATTGACAATAAATCGATTCAAACAAAGATAGACACAAACGGTTACACGTACACATTAACCGAAACGTACACACCGGGACGGCATAGGGGTGGTGCCGTGATGTTGGCGGATGAAAGCTATGAGGGCAAAAACAACATCACTTTTGAAAACGTAACCATAGCCGCCCATAACGCGCCTGCCGGTATTTTGTCTTATGACCAAATCAATGGTTCTAGCACCTTGGCGCCGGCGACGCTTACCTTTAAAGGGCGCAACACCATCAATGCGGATGCGGACGCGAATGCCAACCCCAAAATCGACGGTATCCTATTATTAAATAATAATGTCAAAGTGGGGGAATATCGTCTTGTTTCCGAAGAAGGCTCGACACTGGACATCAACATCAAATCAGGAAAAGCGGTAGGACAAGGCATTAGCGCCAACCACTATAGTAGCAAAAGACCCGATCCTGCTTTTCCAAGCATCACCACGATGGAGTTCAAGGGCGATGTGAATATTAAAATCGATAGGAACGGACAGGACGAGGCGGAAAACAACGGTTTCGGCTTCTATTCAAGCCATAGCAACGGCATTAAGAAGCAGCTTCCGGAAGGCTCCAAAATGGAAGCGGTTTTCCGTGGGAATGTCAATATCGATATAACGCCGGTTTATGACGGGCAGGGCAGGCCGAAAAGCATAGGCAGCGCGTTTGCGATTGACGGGAAAAACAGCAAAGTCGAGATTGTCGGCGGGGAAGACAAGGTTGTCAAAATCAAAGGCGATATTTTCGCCTACAACGGCGGCAGCGTGAGCGTAAACCTCGCCAACAAAGATTCTTATTTTGAAGGGGAAGCCCATATCGGGAAAAGGAGCTTTGCCAAAGGGAAAGATATGTTCGGCGAAACCGTGGATGCGGACGGGAATGTACTGCCCACGGAACAAAGTATCGACAGTACAAGGAAAAGTCTAGTTAAAAAGCAGGAAAGATTGCTTAAGCTGGATGAAGAATTGGCTAAACTTAAGGAAGAATTGGCTAAACTCAAGGAAGATGATTCACAAGGAAAACAAAAAATAGAGCGCAAAATAAAATCAAAAGAAAGCTCCATAAAAAGCTCCATAAAAAGCATTGAGAGAGACGAAGCAAAAATCAAAGAATATGAAGATTTCTTCGATGAAAACGGTTGGATTAAAGACAGCGCGATCGACGACAAGACAAACAACACCATCAACCTCAAAATGAGCAACGGCGCGCGCTGGACGGTTACCAATGATTCAATGCTGAAAGAGTTGGATTTGTCGGAAGGCGCGCAGGTCGAATTTAGCGACAACAATAAATTCGTCAAAGTGTCCGTGAGCAAGCTCAAGGGCGATGGCGGCGTGTTCAAAATGTATGGCAACATCGTCAAAGGCGAATCGGACAAGCTGATTACCCGAAAAGGTAGCGAAGGCGTACACATCATCGAATATGAAGACAATGCCAAGGCACCAACGACGGGCAGGGAATTTTTAAAGCTGGTCGAAAACAAGGGCGATGCCGAAAACACAAAAGCGTCATACGAATTAAATGTCCGCTGTACGGAACAGGGAGGGTGGTGTTTTGCCTTGGGCGAGTCGGGTGATTCCAAAAAGGTCAATATTTCCGCAGACGGCAAGCGGGACTTCTACCTCTACCCGGCCACCCTGTCAACGGGCGCATCGAGCAGCGTCCTTTTCGGCGAGGCTTTGTATCAGTTGAACGCGGTTTCCGATGAAACGCTGGTGCAGCGTATGGGCGAAATCCACGCCGACGGAACGCCGCAGGAAGACAACAACGTCTGGATCAAACGCGTCGGCGGAAAATTCGCCGGCAGCCGCAGCGATTACCGCGTGGGCGGCTACAGCAACCGCTATTGGGGCTTTGCCGGCGGCTTCAACCGGACGGGGTTCGGCGACAAATGGATTCATTACAAAGGACTGATGCTCCGCCACCTCCAATCGTCCTACACCCCCGAAGACTACGCCGGCATCGGCAAAATCTACGGCAGGACGGCAGGCGTTTATTCCACCTGGCTCAACCGGGAAAGCAGGGCCTATTACGATTTGGTCGCCAACATCGCCCGATATAAGGGCAGCTACGGGCTGACCAATTATTCCGGCAAACGGGTCGAATCGGACGAGGCGCGCCTGAATGCCTATATGCTTTCCGCCGAAACCGGCAGGCGGATGGAAAAACAGGACGGCGGCAAAACCTATTGGTGGCAGCCGGAAGCGCAGTTGTCCTACTGGTTTACGCGCGGCTACGGCTTTTCGCTGTCAAACGGGCTGTCTACCGAGACGGACAACTTCCGCAGCCTGATGGGGCGGTTCGGCTTTCGGGCGGGCGTGGACGGTTTGGACGGCGGCAGGCTGAACATCTACGGCAAGCTGATGTACAAACGCGAGTTTATCGGCACGATCCGCCACAGGTTCAACGGCTCTGCCGTGGAGGAATTCAAACACCGTGGCGGCTGGTTGGAATACGGCTTGGGCGTGGTCAGCCGCAATGCCGGAAACGGGCGGCAGCTTTATTTTGAGGCGCAAAGGTCTTCGATGCACAAGATGCGGCAGAATTGGCAGGTCAATATGGGCGTACGCAGTATGTTTTAATGCGCGGATGCGCCTGAAAACAATCCGGAACGGTCAGACGCGTTCCGGATTGTTTTTTGTCGGGGGGTTTGCCGCCATATCAAAACAGGCGGGCGATGCCGTCTGAAGCCTGACAAGGCATTAAATGCCGTTTGAAACTCCGTCATTCCCGCCACTTTTCGTCATTCCCGCGAAAGCGGGAATCTAGAACCTCAAACTTTCAGATAACCTTTGAATATTGCCGCTACCCCAAGGTCTGGATTCCCGCCTGCGCGGGAATGACGGTTTAGAAGTTGCCCGAAAACCCAAAAAAACCCGAAACCGAACACACCAGATTCCCACTTTCGCGGGAATGACGGAATTTTAGGTTTCTGTTTTTATGGGAATGACGGCGGAGGGGGCGATGCCGTCTGAAGCCCGATAAAGCATTAAATGCCGTCTGAAACCCCGTCATTCCCTGATGTCCGCAACCTTCCGTCATTCCCGTGAAAGCGGGAATCTAGAACCTCAAACTTTCAGATAATTTTTGAATATTGCCGCTATCCCAAGGTCTGGATTCCCGCCTGCGCGGGAATGACGATTTGGAAATTACCCGAAAACCCAAAAAAACAACCGAAACCGAACACACCGGATTCCCGCTTTCGCGGGAATGACGGCGGTGGGACAATGCCGTCTGAAGCCCCCGATGCCGTCTGAAAACCCAAATGGCGGCATAACAATGCCGCGCTGCTAGACATTGCCGTCCCGGCACAAAACGGCACAGACAATAAAAAATGCCGTCTGAAAGGGCTTCAGACGGCATTTTGTTCGGATGGGCGGGCTTATTTTGCGGCCTGTTCGCCTTCTTTTGCAAAATATTTGGCGTAGATTTTGTCGTATTCGCCGCTTTCGCGTACTTTTTTCAACGCATCGTTCATTACTTTTAAGGTTTCCCCGTCGCCTTTGCGTACCGCGATGCCGTAGTGTTCGGTGGTGAAGTCGGGCAGGGTAACGAAGTCCATTCCTTTGGCCGGGTTGTTTTTCACATAATTGGCGATGACCGCGCTGTCGCTGACCACGGAATCCAAGCCGCCGTTTTCCAGTTCTTTGATAATCAGGGGGACGTTTTCAAAGCGCGCGATTTTCGGATTGTCGTTGCCCAAGAGTTTGGAAACGGAGAAATCGCCCGTGTAGCCGGTAACCACGCCGACTTTGTTCATCTTTTTCAAATCTTCGGAAGAAGATACTTTTTTGCCTTTCGGAACGAGGACGACTTGGGTGATTTCAAAATACGGGTCGCTGAAATCCATAGACTGTTTGCGGTCGTCGGTAATGGTTACGCCCGACATCACAACGTCCGCATCGCCGTTGTTCAAGGCGGGGAAAAGGCTGTCCCACGGCTGGTGTTTGAATTCGATTTTAAAATTGCCCGCCTTTGCCATCGCGTTCATCAAATCCACGTCGAAGCCTTCGACATTGCCTTTCGAGTCTAAAGATTCAAAGGGGGCAAACTCGGCGTTGGAAGCCACGCGGTACACTTTGTCGGGGTTTGCGGCGGGCGCGGCAGCATCTTTGCCCTGACCGCCGCAGGCAGACAGCGCGAGTGCGGAACAGGCAAGGGCGGCGGCAATCCATTTTTTCATATTCATCAACATTCCTTTCGGTAATCAAAAAGCCTAAAAAATCAGTTTAACATAAAATTAACGTTCTTTTTCGCGGAAAAACGCATAAGTAACATCGTGAAACAAATCGGTGTGCGGACTGTCCTCATAGTTCAATTCAGCCAGTGCGTCTTCAAATGCAAGCTGGATGGACTCGACCGCGATTTCGGCGGTGTCGGCGGGAAGGGCGCGGATTAAGGCTTTGAAGGCGGTGGACAGGACGTGGTTCTGCATACGCAGCACGTCGTTCGCTTCCTCCAGATATTCCAAACGCTGTTCGATGCTGCCCATGATGTATCCTCGCAAATCTGTTAAAATGCGTCATTATATCAAACCGCGCTTTATGCGCGGGTTTGTCTGCCTGCAAAGATTATAGTGGATTAACAAAAACCAGTACGGCGTTGCCTCGCCTTAGCTCAAAGAGAACGATTCTCTAAGGTGCTGAAGCACCAAGTGAATCGGTTCCGTACTATTTGTACTGTCTGCGGCTTCGTCGCCTTGTCCTGATTTTTGTTAATCCACTATAAGAACCGGAAGCCGAAAAAATGGATACAAACAATCAGGATAAAGAGCCGAATTGGGAAAAACGTTTGGAAAACCTGCGTCAGACGCGCCGTATGAAGGCAGTGCCGACTTATGCGCCGCTGTCCCGTCCCTCTGAAACCGGAACGGACGCGCCGATGCCGAAACTGGACGATGGGGACCGCGAGCGCGTGTTGAAGGCGTATCTGAAAAAATGGCAGGAGGAACACAATGCCGCCGTTGCCGATTGCGGCGAGGAAGTCGAAACCGACCCGATGATCGTCCTTCAGGAAAACTGGCTCAACGCGCAGGCTTCCCTGCAAATGTCGGTTTTGGAAAAACACATCGAATCGCGGCGGAGAATCCGGTTCGATGCCAAAAAAGACAGTGCCGAATTTGAAACCGGACAGATTGAAGGCGGGGAAAACGCCGATGCGGCAGAATCGGGTACGGCGGCAGACGGGGTTGCGGAAAACGGCGAAGGCGGTGCGGAAGAGGCGTTGATGCCCGTCCAAATCAATATCCTGAACCCGAAAGCCGTCAACCGGCGCGAAGTGTTCTGCCTGTCCGAACAGGAGCTGACCGAACGGCTGATCAAACGCCTGCGCCCCCATCTGACCGATACCGTCAACGGCATCATCCGAACGGCGGTGCAAAAGCAGATGGCACTCTTTACTTATCAGCTCCAGCAGATGCTGCATGAGCAGGCGGGTGCGGTAGTCGAAGACGTATTGGAACACGATATCCGCAAAATCCTCAACGACATCAAGTACGAGTTAAAATACAAACGCTGACCGTCATGCCGTCTGAAAGCCGTTTCAGACGGCATTTTCCTGCCCGTCCGACTTGAAAGGCACACGGAACGGGCGCAAAATATTAATAAATTAAACAACGGGCGCACGCCCCGTTGCCGAACGGACAAAACCGAGGAATCACCGATGAGCAAACAACTTCATC
Source organism: Neisseria maigaei (assembly GCF_958267405.1). NCBI lineage: Bacteria > Pseudomonadati > Pseudomonadota > Betaproteobacteria > Neisseriales > Neisseriaceae > Neisseria > Neisseria maigaei. The sequence continues at coordinate 6,063 of NZ_CATQFT010000044.1, forward strand.
CGCAAACGCTCGCCATACGCGGCGGCAAAGAACAAACCGGATACCGCGAACACAATCAGGCATTGTTCCTGACCAGCAGTTTCATGTGGGACAACGCCCAACACGCTGCCGATTTGTTTTCCAAAAAAATCAAAGGGTTCACTTATACCCGTACTGCCAATCCGACCACCGCCGCCTTTGAAAAACGCATCGCCGCTTTGGAAGGCGCGGAACGCGCGGTCGCCACTTCGACGGGGATGTCCGCGATTCAGGCGGCGTTTTTTACCTTTCTGCAGGCGGGCGACCATGTGGTTTCCAGCCGCAGCCTGTTCGGCACAACCGTCGGCTTTATCCATAACATCGTTACCAAATTCGGCATCGAAGTGAGCTACGTGTCGCCGACCGATATAAACGAATGGAAAGCCGCCGTCAAAGCCAACACCAAACTGCTGTTTTTGGAAACGCCGTCCAACCCCTTGGGCGAAGTAGCCGACTTGGAAGCCTTGGCGGAATTGGCGCACAGCATCGGCGCGCTCTTGGTGGTGGACAACAGCCTGCTGTCGCCCGTCGGCTCGCAGCCTTTGAAACACGGCGCGGATATTTCCGTTTCCTCCGCGACCAAAGCCATAGACGGACACGGGCGCGTGATGGGCGGCGTGTTGGCGGGTTCGGAAGAACTGATGGCGCAGGTCGCCGTTTACTGCAACTCTTGCGGTTTGGCGATGTCGCCGTTTAACGCGTGGCAGTTGTTGAGCGGCGTAGAAACCCTGTCGCTGCGTATGGAAAAACAGTTCGACAACGCCCTGAAAATCGCACAATGGCTGCAGGTGCAGCCGCAGGTTCAAGCCGTGTACTACACCGGATTGCCCGACCATCCGCAGGCGGAGCTTATCCGCAAACAGCAAAACGGCGGCGGCATCGTCATCGGCTTTGAAGTTGCCGATCAGGCAGCGGCGTGGAAAGTCGTGGATGGCGTGGAACTCTTTTCCCGCACCGCCAACCTCGGCGATGTGCGCTCGACCATTACCCACCCGTGGACAACCACGCACGGCAGGATGCAGCCCGAAGAAAAACTCGCCGCCAACATCCGCCCCGGATTGGTGCGCCTGTCGGTCGGTTTGGAATATGTTGGCGATTTGATTGACGATTTAAAACAGGCACTCGCACGCTGATTGCGCGTTTCAGACGGCATTGGACAGCAGATGCCGTCTGAAACCCTTATCTTATATGGCATACACATCAACAATAGGAAAAAAATATGGATGAAGCGGTTTTTGCCGATTGGGCGTTGAAAATCTGCCTGACCGGCTTGATTATTTTTTTGGGTTTTATCGTTTGGAATTTGGGCAAGGAGTCTAAAGCGGGCAAATTCGGCATTGCCATTTTGTTTTTGGTCTTGGGCTTGGGCGTGTTCGGTTTTGTGTTCAAAGAGTTATTGATTAAGTTTTTGGTATTGCCGAAATAGGTTTGCCGTCTGTCAAAATGCCGTCTGAAATCATAAAAAGTAATCTGCACCTTAAAAGTTTGATTTAACCGCCAACTGATTAAGGTGCGGATTTTTATGACAAAATATAGTGGATTAAATTTAAACCAGTACGGCGTTGTCTCGCCTTGCCGTACTATTTGTACTGTCTGCGGCTTCGTCGCCTTGTCCTGATTTTTGTTAATCCACTATAAAAATCATCTTTCCGCAGTCATTCCCACGGACGCGAAAGCCTGTCTTTTTGAATCCCGGATAATTTTACATCGTCATTCCCGCGCAGGCGGGAATCCAGATCATTGGGTAGCGGCAATGTTCAAAAGTCGTCTGAAAAATCAGAAGTTCTAGATTCCCGTTTTCACGGGAATGACGGAATTTCAGACGGCATCCTCCCGCCCCGTTATTCCCGCACAGGCGGGAATCTAGTCCGTTCGGTTTCGGTCATTTACGACAAATTCCTGTTGCCTTTCATTTCCGGATTCCCACTTCCGTGGGAATGACGGAGGAGCGGATAAATTCCCGCAATCTAAAACCTCGTCATTTCTATAAAAAACAGCAACCCGAAACAGCAACTTAAAAACAGCAACCTGAAACCCCGTCATTCCCGCGCAGGCGGGAATCCAGATCATTGGGTAGCGGCAATGTTCAAAAGTTGTCTGAAAAATCAGAAGTTCTAGATTCCCGTTTTCACGGGAATGACGGAATTTCAGACGGCATCCTCCCGCCCCGTTATTCCCGCGCAGGCGGGAATCTAGTCCGTTCGGTTTCGGTCATTTACGATAAATTCCTGTTGCTTTTCATTTCTGGATTCCCACTTCTGTGGGAATGACGGAGGAGCGGATAAATTCCCGCAATCTAAAACCTCGTCATTTCCATAAAAAACAGCAACCCGAAACAGCAACTTAAAAACAGTAACCTGAGACCTCGTCATTCCCGCGCAGGCGGGAATCTAGTCCGTTCGGTTTCGGTCATTTCCGACAAATTCCTGTTGCCTTTCATTTCTAGATTCCCACTTTCGCGGGAATGACGGAGGAGCGGATAAATTCCCGCAATCTAAAACCTCGTCATTTCCATAAAAAACAGCAACCCGAAACAGCAACTTAAAAACAGCAACCTGAAACCTCGTCATTCCCGCGCAGGCGGGAATCTAGTCCGTTCGGTTTCGGTCATTTACGATAAATTCCTGTTGCTTTTCATTTCTGGATTCCCACTTCCGTGGGAATGACGGTTTGGAAGTTGCCTGAAACTCGAAAACAACTATAGTGGTTTAAATTTAAATCAGGACAAGGCGACGAAGCCGCAGACAGTACAAGCAGTACGACAAGGCGAGGCAACGCTGTACTGGTTTAAATTTAAACCACTATAAAACTGAACGAATCGGATTCCCACTTCCGTGGGAATGACAAACTTTAAGGTGTGATGACTTATCCAAAACAGTCGAAACGCAAAAACCGGTTTCTCATTTGCATAAGAACGGCAAATTTTTCGGTGTCTTGTTTTATGGGCGTTATCCCTTGTCCGCTCCGTAGGGCAGGTAAACGTCGAAGCGGGTGCTTTTGCCGGTGTATTGGTAGGCAGGAGCTTGTCCGGCAAGGTGTTCTCCCAGGCGCGGGCGTTTGACGACGACGCGTTTTTTTGCCGTTTGGCGTGCGGTATGCAGGAGTGCCGCTTCATCTTGCGCTTCGCCGACAAGCCGGTGGAAGTAGGCCATTTCTTTTTTAACGGCGGCACTTTTGCGGCGTTCGGGATACATCGGGTCGAGATAGACGATGTCGGGTTTGCCTTGTGTTTGAACAAGGGGGGGCATCTGTTCGGCGGCATTGCCGAAATGGAGGTTGATGCGCGCGGCGGTGTCTTGCGTTTCGGGATTGAGGAGGGCGCGGCGGATGCCGTCTGAAAGCAGGCAGGCGACGGCGGGATGCTGCTCGAAGGCGGTAACGGCCAGCCCGAGCGAGGCGAGGACGAAGCTGTCGCGCCCCAATCCGGCGGTCGCATCCCAAACGGTGGGGTGCGCGGTGTGGTTGACGGCTTTGGCGATGAGTTCGCCTCCGCCTTTTGTGCGCCGGTATTGTGCGGCTCCCGAGGCAAAATCGACGGTAACGCCGCCCTTTTCCCCGACAAGCCTGAGGCTGACGGTATCGTGCTCGGCAAGGAGGTAGCTGCCTTGTTCGGGCGGTTGGGAAACGGGCACGAGGGGGAATGCCCGTATCAGGGTGCGGACGGTTTCGGTGGCGGTGTTGTCAATAAGGATGTCGGTCATGGCAGTTTTGTTTGTTCGGAAGCAAGGGGCGGTACCCGCTTTCCCGTGCCGTTTCAGACGGCATTTTTTTCGGGTGGGCGGGGATGGTGCGGATGCCGTTTTGCCGTCAACCGATGTTGAGGCGTTCCATACGGTAGCGCATGGAACGGAAGCTGATGCCCAAGCGTTTGGCGGCTTGGGTGCGGTTGCCTTCGGTTTGTTTGAGGACTTGTTCGATGATGTCGCGTTCGATTTGGTCGAGGTAGTCCTGTATCTGCATGGTATCGGGGTTGAATGGGAGGATGCAGGACGGGGCGGACGCTTCAGACGGCAAGGTATCGGCAACGGGTTCGGCGGTTTCGGACTGAACGGGTTTGCGGCGCACGTCTTGAATTTGCAAATCGTCGATTTGCACGGTATGTCCGACGCACAGGGCGACGGCGCGTTCAAGGATGTTTTCCAGTTCGCGGAAATTGCCAGGATAGCTGTAATTCAGGAGCATCTGTTGCGCGGCGGGGGAGAGTGTGTAAGGCCGGTTGTTGTGGCTGTGTTTGTACAGGAGGTAGGGGATGAGCAGCTTCAAGTCTTCGCGCATTTCACGCAGGGAGGGCATATTGAGGCTGACGACATTGAGACGGTAATACAGGTCTTGGCGGAATGCGCCGCTTTCGACAAGGGCTTCGAGGTTTTTGTGGGTGGCGCAGACGATGCGGACATCGACGGGCTGCTCGGCGGTATCGCCGATGCGGCGCACGGCTTTTTCTTGAATCGCGCGCAGGAGTTTGACCTGCATGGAAAGGGGCAGGTCGGCGACTTCGTCCAAAAATAAAGTGCCGCCGTCGGCGTGGCGGAAGAAACCGGCATGGTCTTTGTCGGCACCGGTAAAGCTGCCTTTGCGGTAGCCGAAAAATTCGCTTTCCATGAGATTTTCGGGAATCGCGCCGCAGTTGACGGCGACGAAGGGTTTGCCCGCGCGGTCGGACAGTTCGTGTATGGTGCGCGCCGCCTGTTCCTTACCCGTGCCGGATTCGCCGGAAATATAGACGGGTACTTTGCCGGGCGCGAGGCGGCGGATGAGGTGGCGGACTTCGACCATCTGCGGAGAGCTGCCGAGCAGTCGGGGCATATCGGGTTCCGCATAGGGAAGGGTGGCGGAAACGGGCGGTGCCGTCGGTATCGCGTTTGCAGGTTTCGGGGCTTCAGACGGCATGGGGGAAGAAACGGGGGATGCCGTCTGAACGGGCGGTTCGGGAATCTTGTTTTGGTTTTCGGAAACGGAGATTGCCGATTTGACGAGGGAACGCAGCCGGGCGAGGGTGATGGGTTTTTGGATGTAGTCGAACGCGCCGCAACGCAACGCTTCCTGTGCCTGATCGGCATTGCCGAAGGCGGTGATGACGGCAATCGGGATGTCGAGTGCGCTGCTGTTGATGTGTTGGACGACCTCCAGCCCCGAGCCGTCGGGCATACGCATATCGGTCAGGACGAGCGAATAGCGTTGGCTGTCGAGCTTGTTTTTGGCTTCGGCAACGCCTGACGCGGTATGGACGCGCAGCCCCATTTTCATCAGGGTCATTTCCATAAGGTCGAGGATGTCGGTTTCGTCATCGACGATGAGGACGGGATGTTGCAGTTCAGTCATTGCTTTTTTCCAGTAATGTGAGTTCGAAGCATTTGGTTTCGGGCAGGTAGGTCAAATCGCCGAAGTTGGCGTGTGCCAGTTCGCGGGCGACATACAGCCCGAGGCCGGTGCCGTTTTCCGCCGTGGTGTAAAAGGGTTCGAACAAGTGTTCCTGCACTTCGGGCGGAACGCCGCCGCCGTCGTCGGCAAACAGGATGCTGATGGTGTTTTTTTGCGCGGGGCGGATGGTGACGGAAATCGAGCCGGGCTGTTTGCGGCTGTGCCGCCACGCGTTGTTGGCGAGGTTCCACATAATTTGCCGCAGGTGGGCGGGATCGAAATAGGCGGTCGGGCTGCCGCCTTGAATATCCGGACGGATGCAGCCGGCGGCATCGGGATGGCCGAGCAGGAACTCCTGTTTGAATTCTTCCCAAAACGGTATCAGGCCGATGATTTCGCGTTCGGTTTTGTTGCGCTTGTTGAGCGAGGAAATGTCTTCGAGCATTTTGTCGATGCGGCAGACGTTGCCGTCGATGATTTTGCACAATTTGGCGTTGAACGGATCTGCCGCCCCCGCCTCCATATTTTCGCGCAGCAGGTCGTTGGCGTGGCGGATGGCGGACATCGGGTTGCGGATTTCGTGGGCAAGGTTGGCGGTCAGTTGTCCGAGCGCGGCAAGTTTGACGGATAGGGCTTCCGCCTGAATTTCGCTTTGCGGGCGGATGTAGAGGATGAGCAGCTTGTCCGGCCCTTTGTTGACCGGAACGGCGCGGATGCCGGCGTTCAGGCCGGGTGTGCCGAGGACGTATTCGAAATTGTGCGGAGAGGCTTGATTCCACCGTTCGGCGGCAGAATCGGACAGGCCGGCGCGCCGTCCGATTTCGAGCGCGGGGAAAAGGTCTTTCGCCTTCCGGTTGAACAGCACCGCCAGCCCTTCGGTATTGATGACGACGACGGCTTCCTGAACGCGTTCGAGTACGGTTTGGCTCAAGCCTTTGATGCGCCGGTAGGCGAGGTGGTTGTCGCGGGCCAGTTGGCCGGCGCTGTCGATGTATTTGACCGACAGGGAAGTGAAGATGGCGGAAAGATAGGAGGCGGCGACGAGGATGAAGGTTGCCGAGGCGGTACGGGTATCCGATATGAGCGGGTATTTGCCGATATTGCCGTCGGCAATGGCGTTGAATATCAGCAGGATGGCGGCGTAGCTGGAATAGAGCAGGGGGTAACGCCCGTAGCTGAGCAGGCAGGAGCAGACGACGAAGGGCAGGATCAGGATGCCGAAGCCGGAATCGATGCCGCCGAACAGGTAGGTCAGCACGCCGATCATCGTGATGTCCGCCACCGCGCTGAAACGCGGCATTTTCAGCGACTGCCATTGCCAATGCGGATGGATGATGGAAAAGAAAATCAGCCAGCAGGCAATGGCGAGCCAAACATAAAACGCCCACGCCGTCCACGAAGCGTGCAGGTTCGCACGGCTGCCGGTTTCCAGCCCGAGGATGTGCATAATCATCAGCGGGAAAACGATGGCGACGCGGATGATGTTGATCAGATTGGGAATCCGGTCTTTGAGTTTTTCAAGTTCGCGGGTATTGGAAATTACCATAATATGTGCGGAACCGGGTTTATTTCGGGGAAGAAAGCTGTTTCAGGCTGCCCGATATGGGTAATAGTTTGCCTTTTTTGCCGCGTTTTGCTTCAAGCAGGGAGACGGGGATGCGGTCTTTGTGCGCCGCGCCGCGCCTGCCTTCGCTTTCAATCAGGATTTCCGGCTCGGAAGAAACGGCGGTATGCGTCATCGATTCGCCGGCGTTTAATCCGATGATTTGCAGTCCTTTGCCTTTCGCCATAATTTTCAATTCGCCGATGGGGAAGGCGAGGGCGCGGTTTTGACTGGTGGCGGCAATGATTTTGCAGTCGGGGTTGATGAACGAGGAGGCATAGACGGCAACCGGCGGCAGGACGGTTTCGCCGCTGTCTGCGGTCATCACCACTTTGCCCGCTTTCACGCGTCCGACCATATCGCCCAGTTTGGCGATGAAGCCGTAGCCGCCGCTGCTTGATAATAAATAATGTTGTTCCGGCAATCCTGTCAACATCGCAACGGGTTTCGCGCCGTTTTGCAGCTCGATTAACGATGAAACCGGCACGCCGTCGCCGCGCCCGCCGGGGATTTCGGCGGCATCAAGCGTGTAGGTTCTGCCTAATGAATCCAAAATGACGACGGGCAAAACCGTTCTGCCTTCGAGGGTTTGTTTGAGGTGGTCGCCTTCTTTGAACGCGGTTTGGCTCAAATCAAGGTTGTGTCCGGCACGGCTGCGTATCCAGCCTTTTTCCGACAGAATCAGCGTGATCGGTTCGTCAGCGGTGGTTTGCGTCAGCACGGCGCGTCCGGCTTCTTCCACCAGCGTGCGGCGCGCGTCGCCAAACTGCTTCATGTCCGCCTGCATCTCTTTGATAATCAGCTTGCGTTTTTCGTTTTCGTCGCCCAAAAGGATATTCAGACGGCCTTGTTCCTCGCGCAACTCGTTCAATTCTTTTTCGAGTTTGAAACCTTCCAAACGCGCCAACTGACGCAGGCGGATTTCCAAAATGTCTTCCGCTTGGATTTCGGTCAGCCCGAACGCCGCCATCAAATCGGCTTTCGGGTCGTCCGATTCGCGGATGACTTTAATCACTTCGTCAATATGCAGAAAGACTTTCAGACGGCCTTCAAGGATGTGCAGCCGTTTTTCCACTTGGTTCAAACGGAATTTCAGACGGCGTGTTACGGTTACGGTGCGGAAATCCAGCCATTCCTGCAAAATCGTTTTCAGGTTTTTCTGCGCGGGGCGGTTGTCCAAACCCATCATCACCAAGTTCATGGACACATTGCCTTCCAGCGAAGTCTGCGCCATCAGCGTGTTGATGAAGGTATCGGTATCGATGCGGCTAGATTTCGGCTCGAACACAAGGCGCACAGGATGTTCGCCGTCGGACTCGTCGCGCACGCGGTCGATTAAATCCAGCATCAGCTTTTTGGTGTTGAGCTGGTCTTGGTTGAGCTGCTTTTTACCCGCTTTCGGTTTCGGGTTGGTTTGTTCTTCGATTTCGGCAAGGATTTTGGCGGAATTAGCGTTCGGCGGCAGCTCGGTAACGATGACGCGCCATTGTCCGCGCGCCAGCTTCTCGATTTCGTAACGCGCACGCACGCGCACGCTACCCTTGCCGGTTTCGTAAATCCGGCGCAATTCGTCCGCCGGCGTGATGATTTGACCGCCGCCGGCAAAGTCGGGGGCAGGAATGTACTGCATCAGGTCGGCGGTTTCCAGCGTCGGTTTCTTCAACAGCGCAATCGCCGCCTGTGTGACTTCGTTCAAATTGTGTGATGGAATTTCGGTCGCCATGCCCACTGCAATGCCTGACGCGCCGTTGAGCAACACCATAGGCAGGCGGGCGGGCAGATGCAACGGTTCGTCAAACGCGCCGTCGTAGTTCGGCACGAAATCCACCGTCCCCTGATTGATTTCGGACAACAGCAATTCCGCAATCGGCGTAAGCCGCGCCTCGGTGTAACGCATCGCCGCCGCCCCGTCGCCGTCGCGCGAACCGAAGTTGCCGATGCCGTCGATTAAGGGATAGCGCAAGGTAAAATCCTGCGCCATGCGAACCATCGCCTCATAGGCGGAACTGTCGCCGTGCGGATGGTATTTGCCCAAAATCTCGCCGACCACGCGCGCCGATTTCACCGGCTTCGCCCCCGCCGTCAAACCCATATCGCGCATGGCAAACAAAATGCGCCGCTGCACGGGCTTCTGGCCGTCTGAAACTTCAGGCAGCGCGCGGCCTTTGACCACGCTCATGGCGTATTCGAGATAGGCGCGTTCGGCGTATCGGCCGAGCATCAGCGTGTTGGAATCGGTATGTGGGGCGTGCGCTTGCGTGTTCATTGTGTATGCGGAATGTAAAACAAAGGGCATTATTGTAAATCAAAACGGCAAACCATAGTGGGCGCGTGTCTGAATCTGAATCAAATACGGGAATGTGAAAATATGTTATAAATACCGTTTTCCCACTTTCACACTTTGGAGACGATATGGAACTGGTATTTATCCGCCACGGGCAAAGCGAATGGAATGCGAAAAACCTGTTTACGGGCTGGCGCGACGTGAAGCTGAGCGAGCAGGGGCTTGCCGAGGCTGCCGCCGCCGGTAAAAAACTGAAAGAAAACGGCTATGAGTTCGACATCGCCTTCACATCCGTCCTGACCCGCGCGATCAAGACCTGCAACATCGTTTTGGAAGAATCCGACCAACTGTTCGTACCGCAAATCAAAACGTGGCGGCTGAACGAACGCCACTACGGCCGACTGCAAGGTTTGGACAAAAAACAAACCGCCGAACAATACGGCGACGAGCAAGTCCGCATCTGGCGGCGCAGCTACGACACCCTGCCGCCGCTTTTGGATAAAGACGATGCGTTTTCCGCACACAAAGACCGCCGCTATGCCCATCTGCCTGCCGATGTCGTACCCGACGGCGAAAACCTGAAAGTAACGCTGGAGCGCGTATTGCCGTTTTGGGAAGACCAAATCGCCCCCGCGATTTTGAGCGGCAAACGCGTCTTGGTAGCGGCGCACGGCAACTCCCTGCGCGCGCTGGCAAAACACATCGAGGGCATTTCCGACGAAGACATCATGGGCTTGGAAATCCCGACCGGTCAGCCGCTGGTGTACAAATTGGATGACAACCTGAAAGTCATCGAAAAATTCTACCTGTAAGGGTTTGAAATAAAAAATGCCGTCTGAAGGCTTGGGCGTTCAGACGGCATTTTTGACGGTAAACGTAGCAACTATGTAACTGTATTGGGCGCGCGTTTTTTGCGGTGTGCGGCGTAATTCGGATGAGGGGGAACGAATCAGTAACCGTAGCAACTGCTTTTGCAGTAATGACGGAATTTTAAGTTACGGTAAGTTATCGGAAAGACAGAAACTGCTCCGCCGTCATTCCCACGAAAGCGGGAATCTAGACACCCGAAACCGCAGGAATTTATCCGAAACAACAGCAACCGCTCCTCCGTCATTCCCGCGAAAGCGGGAATCTAGAACCTCTGAATTTTCAGACAACCTTTGAATATTGCCGCCGCCCCGCGTTTCTGGATTCCCGCCTGCGTGGGAATGACGATTCATCAGTTTCCCGAAATGCCGACATAACCGAAACCGAACGCCCTGGATTCCCGCCAGTGCGGGAATGACGGGATTTTAAGTTACGGTAAGTTATTAGAAAAACAGAAATTTCTCCGCCGTCATTCCCACGAAAGCGGGAATCTAGACACCCGAAACCGCAGGAATTTATCCGAAACAACAGCAACCTCCGCCGTTATTCCCGCGAAAGCGGGAATCTAGAACCTCTGAATTTTCAGACAACCTTTGAATATTGCCGCCGTCCCGCGTTTCTGGATTCCCGCCTGTGCGGAAATGACGGGATTTTAAGTTACGGTAAGTTATCGGAAAGACAGAAACTGCTCCGCCGTCATTCCCGCGAAGGCGGGAATCTGAACACGTCCGTAGGGAAACCTATATCCCGTCATTCCCACGAAAGTGGGAATCTAGAACCTCTGAATTTTCAGACAACCTTTGAATATTGCCGCCGCCCCACGTTCTGGATTCCCGCCTGCGCGGGAATGACGATTCATAAGTTTCCCGAAATGCCCGAAAAAACCGAAATCCGACAGGCAGGATTTTTGCTTTCGTGGGGATGACGGGATTTTAAGTTGCGGTAAGTTATTAGAAAAACAGAAATTTCTCCGCCGTCATTCCCGCGAAAGCGGGAATCTAGACACCCGAAACCGCAGGAATTTATCCGAAACAACAGCAACCTCCGCCGTCATTCCCGCGAAAGTGGGAATCTAGAACCTCTGAATTTTCAGACAACCAACCTTTGAATATTGCTGTTGTTCTAAGGTCTGGATTCCCGCCTGCGCGGGAATGACGATTCATCAGTTTCCCGAAATGCCGACATAACCGAAACCGAACGCCCTGGATTCCCGCCTGCGCGGGAATGACGGGATTTTTGTAACCGCAGGGTGGGCTTCAGCCTGCCAATCGACAACCGAAAATGAAGAAAAACGGCGGGCTGAAGCCCGCCTTACGCTGCTGTAAACCAAGCAGGGTTTGCCTTTATTTGGGTTTTTTAGGCGGCTTGGTGTTTTCGCTTTCTATCGCCTTGCGGTACAGCTCGAACAGGAAGGCGGTGCGTTCGGCTTCGTCGTCGGTGTTTTTGCCTGTTTGGTAGCCGTAGGCTTTATCGACGGCTTTGTCGAGGGCGGCGTGGGCTTTGTCGAGGGCGGTATAGCCTGCGTCGGGCGCATAGAGTTCGGCGAGGGTCGGCTCGGGCAAACCGGCTTCCCGCGCTTCTCGGCGGTATTGTCCGCGCGCGTCGAGGACGGCTTGGGCGGCGGTTTCGACGGCGGCGCGGAGCGGGTCGGGGCGGTCGTTTTCAGACGGCATCCGGCAGCTTTCGGGGAAGGGGAAGTTGTTGTACACAATGCCACCGGAGTATTGATAGCGGCTTTCTAGACGACCTGAAACGGTACGCATAAAGGCATTGTGCATAGTGGAGTTGAGGATACCAAAATGATAAAGCGGCGTATTGCTTGCGAGCATATAAAGTTTGTTGCTGGCAATATTTTCAGAAGATAAGAAACCAATAGGAATAAAACGACGTGTTTCTGATGATACTTCGGGAATAGCAAGATAATTGCCGTCTGAAGGCTGGCGGATTTCGTCGAAGAGCCACGGGGTGGCCGCTTTTTTCTGCGTGGCGGCTTTGCTGCTGGCTTCGCGCATGGCTTTGACCGCCTGAATACGGGCTTGGACTTGGGGCATCTGTTTCAGGTCGTGGTTGCGTTTAACGTCGGGTACGCCGTGAAACCACAGGCACCAACGGGTTTTGCCGTTGATAAATTCCTCTGCGCCGATAAAGGGGCGGATGTATTGTTCCGCCAAGGGTTCGGCGGCAATCAGGGCTTCTTTTTCATCGGTTGAAAGGATAAGGTTGCCGCCGTCGGTCGGTTGATTGCCTTTGCACATTTCATTTTCCCCGCTGATTTGGCTTCTGCGCTTGGTAATAATCAAATCGGGCGCATCAATCAGATAAGGATTGATGTTGGCCGCGTCGTGTTTTACGGGTTCGCCTTTGATGTCGGGATAGTCGTAGAGGTATTTGGGCAGGGCGGGATTTTCCGAAGCGTTTGCGCCGCCGTTTTCAGACGGCATTTGCGGCTTTTGGCGGAAGCCGACGATGATGCAGTGGACGGCGGCTTTGCCTGCGGCTTGGCTCGTCCATTGGAAGGTGCGGTGGGCAAAGTGGATTTCGATGCCTTGGTTTAAAAGGCTGCCCCAGAGGATTTCGACCTGCTGGCCTTGGCAGATGGAATTGGTGGAAACAAATGCCGTCTGAACTTGGGGATTCTGTGCCATGATGCCGGCGGCTTTGACGTACCAGTTGCAGACGTAATCCAACAGGCCGTAGCCTTTGATATGGCCGCAGATGCTTTCGAGGTCGTTTTTCTGCTCTTTGGTTTGGTAGGTCGAGCCGATAAAGGGGGGATTACCGAAGATGTAGTCCGCCGCCTGCCAAGGTGTGCGGAGGCTGTTGGCGTGGATGATTTCGGCGGCATCTTCGAGCGGCAGCGTATGGCAGGCGACTTCGCCGTCGAAGCGGATTTGCGTGCGGATGTTGCATTGGTGGTTTTTGAGCCACATGGCGGTGCGGGCGATGAGGACGGCAAATTCGTCTATTTCGATGCCGTGAAACTGTTTCAGACGGCATTGGACGGACGGGCTGTCGAACAGGCCGCCTGCTTTGTCTTTGAGGGCTTCGGCGATGATGTCGTCTTCAAGGGCGCGGATGCGGTCGTAGGCGACGATAAGGAAGTTGCCGCAGCCGCAGGCAGGGTCGAGGAATTGCAGGTTTTGGATTTTTTGGTAGAAGGCGGCGAGTTTTTTGGCTTTGTCGCGTTTGAGGGCTTTGACGGCTTCAAATTCGGCGCGCAGGTTTTCTAAAAAGAGGCCGTTGATGACTTTGTCGATGTTGGCGGCTTCGGTGTAGTGTGCGCCCGCTTCGCGCCGCTCTTGCGCGTCCATGACGGATTGGAAGAGCGTGCCGAAGATTTCTGGACTGATGTTGCGCCAGTCGAAATTGCCGCAGTCGATTAAGGCGCGGTGCTGCTTGGCAGTGAAGTCGAAGGTGCGCAGGCGTTCTTTAAACAGGCCGCCGTTGACGTATTCGAAACCTTTAAATTTTTCGCTTTGGGTCTTGCTGCGCTTTTGGTCGGGTGTGTTGAGAAATTCAAAGAGTTGGTTGAGCTTGTCGCCGAGCGTGTCGGCTTCTTTGCAGCCTTCTAAAAAGTCTTGAAAGAGATAGTTGCGCTGGAAAACGGCGCTGTCGTCGGCAAAAAAGAGGAAAAGCAGGCGCGTGATGAAGAGGCGCAGCTCGTGTTCTTCGTAAATGCCTTCTTCTTTGAGCGCGTCGTGCAGCCTGCCGATGGCCGAAGCCGCTTGAATGTTGGCTTCTTCTTGAATTTGGCGGACTTTGGCTTCGATGCCGAACATGAAGTCGAAAACGCCGCGCGTGATGTATTCGGGCAATTCTTCCAAAGGGAACTGCCATTGGTTTTCTGCGCCTTCTTCAGGTACGCGGCGGTAAAGGTGGAAATGGGCAAAATCGCTGACGGCGTAATATTCGGGCAGCGCGGAGGGCTTGGTGCGCCCGATTTCCTGCAAATAACGCTCCGCCTGCTCTTTGGCCTTGGTCAGGTTTTTGTTGGCGGATTTGTGTTCGGCAAGGAAGATGCCCTCCCAAAATATATCGACGAATTGGGTGTTGTCGGCAGGGTCTTTGACGGGGTATTCGAAGTGGGCGACGTTTTTGCGGTCGATGCCGAAAATGGCGAAAAATTCGTTCCAGAAGGTGTCTTTCTCGCGGCGTTCGTCGGTTTGGTCTTTGTAGTAGGCGGCGAAGTTTTGTGCGGCGGTTTGGAGTTGGAGCAGGGTTTTCATCGGCTTGGTTTTCTATAACGGGGACGGGTGAATTGTATAGTAAATTCAAAGAAAAAACCCCTATATCCTTATCTTTGCCCTATTTGCGCTGTTATAGTGGATTAAATTTAAACCAGTACGGCGTTGCCTTGCCTTGCCGTACTATTTGTACTGTCTGCGGCTTCGTCGCCTTGTCCTGATTTTTGTTAATCCACTATATTTGTGCGAAAGTGGGAATCTGAACGCGTCCGTAGGGAAACCTGCATCCCGCCATTCCCACGAAAGTGGGAATCCGGACACTCGAAACCGCAGGAATTTATCCGAAACAACAGCAACCTCCGCCGTCATTCCCGCGAAGGCGGGAATCTAGAACCTCTTAATTTTCAGACGGTCTTTGAATATTGCTGTTGTTCTAAGGTCTGGATTCCCGCCTGCGCGGGAATGACGATTCATCAGTTTCCCGAAATGCCGACATAACCGAAACCGAACGCCCTAGATTCCCGCCTGCGAGGGAATGACGATTCATCAGTTTCCCGAAATTCCAACATAACCGAAATCCGACGGTAACCATAGGGTGGGCTTCAGTCCGCCAATTAATAATCGGAAATGAAGAAACGGAGGGTTGAAGCCCATCCTACGCAACTGCGTGCGGAAAAAATACCGTCTGAAGGCTTGGGCGTTCAGACGGCATTTTGCTTGCGGCGGAGGGATTATGCGAGTTTGGCTTTTACCCATTCTTCTGCGCTTGCCAGCATTTCGGGCAATTTGCCGGCATCCGTACCGCCGGCTTGCGCCAAGTCGGGACGGCCGCCGCCTTTGCCGCCGACTTGTTCGGCTGCAAATTTAACCAGATCGCCTGCTTTGACTTTGCCGGTCAGGGCTTTGGATACGCCTGCGCACAGGGAAACTTTGCCGTCGTTTACTGCCGCTAAAAGAATCACGGCGTTGTCGGATTTTCCGGTCAGGTCGGTTACGATTTCGCGCAGGGCAGCTGCGTCGGCTTCGATTTGGGCGGCAACGAGTTTGGCTGCGCCCAAGTCTTTTGCATCGTCCAAGAGTTTTGCGCCTGCGTGGACGGCGAGTTCGGCTTTGGCGCGAGCCAATTCTTTTTCCAATGCTTTGGCGTGTGCTGCGCCTGCTTGGATTTTCGCCAATACGTCTTTTTCAGTTTGGGCTTTGGTTTCGGCAATAATGTCTTTCACCAAGCGTTCTTGCTCTTGCGCCCATTTGAGTGCGTTCAGGCCGGTGATGGCTTCGATACGGCGCACGCCTGCGGCAATACCGCCTTCGCTGATGATTTTGAAGAGGCCGATGTCGCCGGTGCGTGAAACGTGCGTGCCACCGCACAATTCGGTAGAGAAACCGCCCATTTGCAATACGCGTACTTCGTCGCCGTATTTTTCGCCGAAGAGCATCATCGCGCCGGTTTTTTGCGCGTCTTCCATGCTCATAATGGCGGCGTTGACGGCAACGTTCGCCAAAACGGCTTCGTTGACGCGGCGTTCGACTTCGGCGATTTCTTCGGCAGTTACCGCTTGGGGATGGGAAATGTCGAAACGGGTGGATTCGGCGGTAACCAAAGAGCCTTTTTGTTCGACGTGTCCGCCCAATACATCGCGTAGGGCTTTGTGCATCAAGTGGGTTGCGCTGTGGTTGCGCATATTGGCATTGCGGATTTCGTCGTCCACTTTGGCGGTAACGCTGTCGCCGACTTTCAGACGGCCTGAAGTTTGTACGCCGAATTGTCCGAATACGGCCGCTTTGATTTTTTGGGTATCGCGTACTTCAAAGCGGTTTTCGCCTGCGAAGATATAGCCGACGTCGCCGACTTGGCCGCCGGATTCTGCATAGAACGGGGTAAAGTCGATAACGACTGCGCCGCTGTCGCCTTCGTTCAATTCGTCGACTTGCTCGCCGTCTTTGTAGAGGGCGAGGACTTTGGATTCGGTTTGGCGTTCGGTATAACCTTTAAACTCGGTGTCTTGACCGTCGTAAGGCAGTTGGGCGTTGGCTTTGAAGCTTTGGGCGGCGCGTGCGCGTGCGCGTTGGGCTTCCATTTCACGCTCGAAGCCTGCTTCGTCCAAATCGATATTGCGTTCGCGGCAGATGTCGGCAGTCAGGTCGTATGGGAAACCGTAGGTATCGTAGAGTTTGAAGATGATTTCGCCGCCGAGTGTTTTGCCGCCTTTGGCCAACGCGTTTTCCAACAAAGCCATACCGGTTTCCAAAGTTTGGGCAAAACGGCTTTCTTCGTTTTTCAAGGCTTCTTCGATTTGGGCTTGTTTTTCTTTCAATTCAGGGTAGGCATCGCCCATCTCTTTGACCAAATCGGCAACGAGTTTGTGGAAGAACGGTTTGCTTTGACCCAGTTTGTAACCGTGGCGCACGGCGCGGCGGATGATGCGGCGCAATACGTAGCCGCGGCCTTCGTTGGCAGGCAATACGCCGTCTGCAATCAGGAAGGAGCAGGAGCGGATGTGGTCGGCAATCACTTTCAGGCTGGGTTCTTCCATGCTGAAAGGTGAGCCCGTTTCGCGGGCAACGGCTTTGAGCAGGTCTTGGAACAAGTCGATTTCGTAGTTGCTGTGAACGTGCTGCATGACGGCGGCCATACGCTCCAAGCCCATACCGGTATCGACGGACGGCTTGGGCAGCGGATTCATATTGCCTTGTTCGTCGCGGTTGAACTGCATGAATACGCAGTTCCAAATTTCGATCCAGCGGTCGCCGTCTTCTTCGGGGCTGCCGGGAATGCCGCCCCAGATTTCTTCGCCGTGGTCGTAGAAAATTTCGGAGCAGGGGCCGCAAGGGCCGGTGTCGCCCATTTGCCAGAAGTTGTCGGACGCGTATTTCGTGCCTTTGTTGTCGCCGATGCGGACGATGCGTTCAGACGGCATACCGATTTCGTTCAGCCAGATGTTGTAGGCTTCGTCGTCTTCGGCATACACGGTCGCCAAGAGTTTGTCTTTGGGGATGTTGAGCCATTCGGGGGAAGTGAGAAACTCCCAAGCAAAATGAATCGCGTCGCGTTTGAAGTAGTCGCCGAAGGAGAAGTTGCCCATCATTTCAAAGAAGGTGTGGTGGCGGGCGGTGTAGCCGACGTTTTCCAAGTCGTTGTGCTTGCCGCCGGCGCGTACGCATTTTTGCGCGGTGGTGGCGCGGCTGTACGGGCGTTTGTCGAAACCTAAAAATACGTCTTTAAACTGGTTCATACCGGCGTTGGTAAACAGCAGGGTCGGGTCGTCGTGCGGCACGAGGCTGGAAGAGCGGACGACGGTGTGGCCTTTGGTTTCAAAAAATTTTAGGAATTTTTGGCGCAGTTCGGAGGTTTTCATAATTTTTTCAATGTCTCTCAAATGTCTTGTCATGGTAAAAGCAGGGAAAACGAACGGCGGTATCTTACCGCAAATCCCTGTTTCTAGCTATGGAAGCGGCGGCTTTCAGACGGCATTGCGGGATTTTGAATGCCGTCTGAAGCTCTGTTCCCAATATCGGCTATAATGGCCGCTTTCTCCAACCCGATATGCAAGGAATGATAATGGCCAAACATCTGCCACTCGCCGTCCTGACTGCTTTGCTGCTTGCAGCGTGCGGCGGTTCGGACAAACCGCCTGCCGAAAAACCGGCACCGGCGGAAAACCAAAACGTATTGAAAATTTACAATTGGTCGGAATACGTCGATCCGGAAACCGTTGCCGATTTTGAAAAGAAAAACGGCATCAAGGTTACTTATGATGTGTACGACAGCGATGAAACGCTGGAAAGCAAGGTGCTGACCGGAAAATCCGGTTACGACATTGTCGCGCCGTCCAATGCGTTTGTGGGCAGGCAGATTAAGGCAGGTGCTTATCAGAAAATCGATAAGTCGCTGATTCCCAATTATAAACACCTCAACCCCGAAATGATGAGGCTGATGGACGGGGTCGATCCCGGCCACGAATACGCCGTGCCGTTTTATTGGGGGACAAATACCTTCGCCATCAATACCGAACGCGTGAAAAAGGCTTTGGGTACGGACAAGCTGCCGGACAACCAGTGGGATTTGGTGTTCGATCCCGAATACACGTCCAAACTCAAGCAATGCGGCATCAGCTATTTGGACAGCGCGGCGGAAATCTATCCTATGGTGTTGAACTATTTGGGTAAAAACCCGAACAGCAGCAATACGGAAGACATCAGGGAGGCAACCGCCCTGCTCAAGAAAAACCGCCCCAATATCAAACGTTTCACTTCGTCCGGCTTTATCGATGATTTGGCGCGCGGCGATACTTGCGTAACAATCGGTTTCGGCGGCGATTTGAACATCGCCAAACGCCGTGCCGAAGAAGCAGGCGGCAAGGAAAAAATCCGTGTGATGATGCCGAAAGAGGGCGTGGGGATTTGGGTGGATTCTTTCGTGATTCCGAAAGATGCGAAAAACGTCGCCAACGCGCACAAATACATCAACGACTTCCTCGATCCGGAAGTGTCGGCGAAAAACGGCAATTTCGTTACCTACGCGCCTTCGAGCAAGCCGGCGCGCGATTTGATGGAGGACGAATTTAAAAACGACAATACGATTTTCCCGAGCGGGGAAGATTTGAAAAACAGCTTTATTATGATTCCCATCCGGCCGGCGGCATTGAAGTTTATGGTGCGCCAGTGGCAGGATGTGAAGGCGGGGAAATAAAGCCCGATATGCCGTCTGAAGGATGTTCGGACGGCATTTTTTATCTTTGGCGGAACAGGGATTGCAGCCGTTGTTTGAAGGCAATGGGGCGGATGCTGCTCAAAATGCCGCTGAGGATGATGATGCACATACCGAGTATTTCCTGCCAGAAAAGCTGTTCGCCCAAAAAGAACGCCGCCGAAAGCGCGGAAAAGACGACGGTCATATAGGAAAGCGAGGCAACCGTGAATTTGTCGCCGACTTTGTAGGCGCGCGTCATCGACAGTTGGGCAATCAGCGCGGACACGCCGATGCCCGACAGATAAACCGCCGACTGCCAAGACAGCATATGCCAGCCGGTCAGCGTCGCCCAAACCGACGACATCGCCACACCTGTCGCGGAAAGGTAAAACACGACGCGCCAGCCGGGTTCGCCCGCCAAAGACAGTTCGCGCACTTTTAAATACGCCCAGCCGGACATCGCGCCGCCTGCAAGACCGGCGAGTGCCGCCAGTTCCTGACCGCTGCGGAACGATGGATTAAGCAGCAATACCACGCCGGCAAAACCAAGGAGCAGCACCGCCTGCGTGTAAACGGAAATCCGTTCTTTCAAAATCAGGAAGGAAAATACCGCCAAAAAAATCGACGAGGTGTAACTCAGGGTAACGCCGGTTGCCAAAGGTAGATGCGTTACCGCGTAGAACAGCAGCAGCATCGCCCCCGCCCCGACCATACTGCGGTTTAAGTGGTTTTTCCAATGGGGCGTGCGGAAGGTGTCCCGACGCAATACGGCGGCAGCACCGAGCGCAACGGTTGAAAACAGCATACGCCAAAAGACCAATTCGCCGCTGCCGAGGGCAAATTTTGCCGATGCCCCTTTAATCAATACGTTCATAATGGTGAAGCAGGCCGCCGCCACCAGCATCCAGCCGGAACCCAAAACGTCTTTTTTTGCGGTATCCATATAATATTTGTCGCGATAAAAAGGTCAAATTGTAAACCTTGCGGCAGGGTTTGCGGCGGCGGATTCGGGCGCGCGCCAATGATGCCGAACCCCCGTTTTTTCGGAACAATTTGTTTTTTCAGGGCAAACCTGATTATAATGGCGGGTATGAAAAAATATCTTGCCCTCATCCCCATCGCGGCCGCCCTGTCCGGCTGCGGAACTGTTTATGTACCCACCCTGACCGAAATCCCCGTCAGACCGATTAATACCGTTCCGGCGGAAGCGTCTGCAAAAGGTTTCCGTCTCGCCCCTTCGCATTGGACGGACGTTTCCAAAATCCGCGACGAGGCGACGCGCCTGGGTTATCAGGTGAACATCGGCAAAATGACCAAGGTTCAGGCGGCGCAATATCTGAACAACTTTAGAAAACGTCTGGTCGGGCGCAATGCCGTCGATGACAGTATGTATGAAATCTACCTGCGTTCGGCGGTGGACAGCCAGCGCGGCGAAATCAATACCGAACAGTCCAAACTGTATATCCAAAATGCCCTGCGCGGCTGGCAGCAGCGTTGGAAAAATATGGATGCCAAACCCGATAACCCCGCATTTACCAACTTTTTGATGGAAGTGATGGAGATGCAGCCCTTGAAATGATATGTACGAAAATGCCGTCTGAAAGCCTTTTCAGACGGCATTTGCATTTGAAGCCCCGATTTATTTTTGCCCGCCTTCTTTGCGGTATTGCCCCGGCGAAACAAGGTATTGCCGTTTGAACGCCTTGCCGAAATGCGTTTCCGACTGGAAACCCACCGACAGCGCGACCGACAAAACCGAATCCGGCGTTTTTTTCAGCAGCAGCGCGCCTTTCTGCAGGCGGATGTAGTTGACGAAGGCGTGCGGGCTGAGTCCGACCTGGCTTTTGAAACGGCGCATCAGTTGCGCGCGCGACATATTGGCGGCCGCCACCATTTTGTCGACATTCCATTCGTCTTCCGGTTTGTCTATCACCTTTTGGATTAAATGTCCCAAACGTTTGTCCTGCCAACCTTTCAATACGCCCGACAGTTGGGCATCTTTTTCCTGTTCAAGATAGGCGCGCAGGATAAGTACCAGTAAAACGGACGATAATGCGTTGACCACGGAAACCGTCCCCGTCAAAGGTTTTTCGCTTTCCAGTTGCAGCATTGAAACCACATACTGCAAACTCGGATGGGCAATGTTCAGAAAAACGGTTTCCGGCAGGCCGTTCATCAGATCGGCGTGGGTATCATAGCGGAAACGGGCGCAAAACAGGCTCATATCCTGTCCGTTGCCGCACTGTTTGACCGTAAATGCGCCGTTTTGGCGCATATCCGGTTGTAAACTTTCTCCGTATTTTCCGTCGTGGCTCAACACATGACCCAAGCCGCGCGGGAAAAATACAATATCGCCCGTGCCGACCGGACGCGGGGAAGTTTCGCCGTCTATGCAGATGTAGCCGCTGCCCGCCGTAACAATATGCACCAGTCCTTCGCGTTGCAAGGTTTCATGCCGTACCGACCATTGTCCGCCCAAAAGGCACTGCACATCGACACTGCCCGTCAATTGGGCAAGTTCTACCAGTTTGTCCAGAATGTCCATAAATCTTTTTGAACCATAAAATGAGATGATTAAACGAGAAATACGACCAAATAATTGCAATAATACGCACATCGAAAACAGATACGCAACTGCGTATCGGGGTCAAACACAAGACAAAGGAAAAGAAAATGTTTAAAGATTGGAAAGAACATACCGCATTGGTTAAAAAATCATTCGGCGAGCTGGGCAAATCCCATCCGAAAATGCTGCAAGCCTACGGCGCACTGGAACAGGCCGCCGCTGCCGAAGCACTCGATGCCAAAACGCGCGAGCTGATTGCCATCGCCGTTGCCATTACCACCCGTTGCGAAAGCTGTATCAGCGTTCATGCCGCCGCCGCCGCCAAAGCCGGTGCGACCGAAAGCGAAATCGCCGGTGCATTGGCAACCGCCATCGCCCTGAATGCGGGTGCCGCTTACACTTACGCCCTGCGCGCACTGGAAGCGGTTGAAACGCAAAAATAATCCGTTTCGGATTGAAATGCCGTCTGAAAATATTTCAGACGGCATTTTGTCTGATATGCTTCCCGATATTTTGCAGACAACATATGCAGCCGTTTTTTCAGACGGCATTTGAGAAACAGGGAACAAGTATGAAATATCACCGCTTGGCATTGTTTGCCGCCATAAGCTGTCTGCTGTTGTCCGCCGTTTTTATTGCACCTTACCGGACGGCATTTCACGAACAAGAAAAAATATTCGAATATGCGGATTTGACCGTTACAGCACCCAACCGCAGCGGACGGGCAATCAAACTGGAGGCGGACGGGCGGCAGTACCGGCTTTCCTGCTACGGGTTCGACAGTTTGTGCACAGGCAGCAATATCGGCAGAACCATCAGGGTGCGGCAGGTTAAGATTGTTTTAAGCGACACCGTCGGAAAAGGTTTTTTAAACGGCGTTCTGTTGGAATACCGCAACAGTGGCAGTGTCTATAGCAATAAAGATTTTTCCCGCACGGAAGACCGCCTTGTCGAAGTGTTGGCACAACCTGCCGTTTTCAGCCTGAAACTGGGTATTTTGCTTTTATTGCCCGCCATTTTCCTGCGTTTGAAAAGAATGTGAAAACAGATTGGCGGGGCGGGGGAATGACTATGCGGAAATTTTACGTTTTGGGTTATGAGGATAACCGTTATAATCATAATTTTACAGTCCGCACAGAGAAAACCGATGCCTTGGAACATCCCCATCTTCCTCACATGGTTGAGGGTCTTGCTCATTCCCGTACTGATTGTCCTTTTCTACCTGCCTTTCTCATGGTTTTCGGAAGAAGCAGTCAATGTTGTCGCCGCCGTCATTTTTGCCGTTGCCGCCTTGACCGACTGGTTTGACGGATTTTTGGCAAGGTTGTGGAAACAGACTTCCGATTTCGGCGCATTCCTCGATCCCGTCGCCGACAAGCTGATGGTTGCCGTATCGCTGCTTTTGCTGGTCAAACTCGATCGGACCTATGTCTTGTTCGCGATGATCATTATCGGCAGGGAAATTACCATTTCCGCATTGCGCGAATGGATGGCGCAAATGGGAAAAAGGAGCAGCGTTGCCGTCGCCACCATCGGCAAGTTCAAAACCGCCGCGCAAATGCTGGCGATTTTCTTTTTGCTGCTGAATTTTCCCGATTTTTACGGATTTAATCTTGTTGTTATCGGCAACATATTGATGTTTATCGCATCTTTGCTGACGGTTTGGTCGATGCTGTATTATCTGAAAATGGCGTGGAAAGAAATTGCCTGAAAAAAACATAAAAATAGCTTGACGGTAAAAACATAATCCATAATAATTGCGTCTTCTTCGATGTCGGAGAGTGAAATTGGGCGGGAATAGCTCAGTTGGTAGAGCGCAACCTTGCCAAGGTTGAGGTCGCGAGTTCGAGACTCGTTTCCCGCTCCAAAAATTTCATTTTCCCACAATCATTGCGGGAATAGCTCAGTTGGTAGAGCGCAACCTTGCCAAGGTTGAGGTCGCGAGTTCGAGACTCGTTTCCCGCTCCAAGTTTTATTTCAAACATATCAACGCGGGAATAGCTCAGTTGGTAGAGCGCAACCTTGCCAAGGTTGAGGTCGCGAGTTCGAGACTCGTTTCCCGCTCCAAAAACCGATATGTTTGAACGCGCGGGAATAGCTCAGTTGGTAGAGCGCAACCTTGCCAAGGTTGAGGTCGCGAGTTCGAGACTCGTTTCCCGCTCCAAGTTTTTTTAGATAAGCCAGTTTTAGGGCGAGATAGCAAAGTGGTTATGCAGCGGATTGCAAATCCGTCTACGCCGGTTCGATTCCGACTCTCGCCTCCATATATATTACGGCGGGGTGGCAGAGTGTTTATGCTATGAGGAGTGCAATCTTCATACAGGCCGGTTAAAATCCGCGCCCCCGCCTCCACCTTTCACAAATGCCCGGGTGGTGAAATAGGTAGACACAACGGACTTAAAATCCGTCGGGACTAAACATCCCGTGCCGGTTCGATTCCGGCTCCGGGCACCAAGCTGAAAATGACAATGCCGCTCCAAGCGGTTATTTTTTTATCTGTCGGACGGTGATGGACAATATTGACATGTTCATGCCTGAACAAGAGGAAATCCAATCAATGTGGAAAGAAATTTTACTGAATTACGGTATTTTCCTGCTCGAACTGCTTACCGTGTTCGGCTCAATTGCGCTGATTGTGTTGGCTATCGTACAGAGTAAGAAACAGTCGGAAAGCGGCAGTGTCGTACTGACGGATTTTTCGGAAAATTATAAAAAACAGCGGCAATCGTTTGAAGCATTCTTTTTAAGCGGGGAAGAGGCAAAACATCAGGAAAAAGAAGAAAAGAAAAAGGAAAAGGCGGAAGCCAAAGCAGAGAAAAAGCGTTTGAAGGAGGGTGGGGAGAAATCTGCCGAAACGCAAAAATCCCGCCTTTTTGTGTTGGATTTTGACGGCGATTTGTATGCACACGCCGTAGAATCCTTGCGTCATGAGATTACGGCGGTGCTTTTGATTGCCAAGCCTGAAGATGAGGTTCTGCTCAGATTGGAAAGTCCGGGCGGCGTGGTTCACGGTTACGGTTTGGCGGCTTCGCAGCTTAGGCGTTTGCGCGAACGCAATATTCTGCTGACCGTCGCCGTCGATAAGGTGGCGGCAAGCGGCGGCTATATGATGGCGTGTGTGGCGGATAAAATTGTTTCCGCTCCGTTTGCGATTGTCGGTTCGGTGGGTGTGGTGGCGGAAGTGCCGAATATCCACCGCCTGTTGAAAAAACATGATATCGATGTGGATGTGATGACGGCAGGTGAGTTTAAGCGTACGGTTACCTTTATGGGTGAAAATACGGAAAAGGGCAAACAGAAATTCCGGCAGGAATTGGAGGAGACGCATCAGTTGTTCAAGCAGTTTGTCAGCGAGAACCGCCCTCAAGTGGATATTGAGAAAGTGGCAACGGGCGAGCATTGGTTCGGTCGGCAGGCGTTGGAGCTGAATCTGGTTGACAGTATTTCAACCAGTGATGATTTGCTGTTGAAAGAGGTTGATAACAAGCAGATTATCGAAGTGAAGTACCAAGAGAAGAAAAACCTGATTCAGCGCATCGGTTTGCAGGCGGAAGCCTCTGTTGAAAATTTGTTTGCCAAACTTGTCAACCGGCGGGCGGATGTGATGTAGTTTGCCGAACGGATGGAAATGCCGTCTGAAGCGTGTTCAGAGGGCATTTTTCAAGTTCCGGCTTTGATGTTCCGTTCCGACCACTCTATCCGTTGTCCGATGTCTTTCAAATTGGAATATTGTTCGACCAATCGCGGCACGTCGTCCAAACTCATGGCAAACATCCACAGATAAGTGCTGACCGAATAAATATGCCCCGCGCTGCCGTGGCCTTTGAGCGTCATCATCACAAAAGTAAAGCCGAACAAAATACCCATCGCCGCGCCGACGCAGAGATAGCCGAAGGCTTCGCGGTTGGAAATCAGCACACGCAGGCGCGCAACCAGTCCGTAATGGCGGTACAGCTGCCGCCGGTCTCCTTTTCGGATAAAGTGGTTGTCGCGTTCCAAGCTGTTGTTCAGGCGGAAATACAGGTTTTCGTTGATGGCGGCAAAACGTGGCAAAAGCCATAAAAACAACGCAAGTATGCCCACCGCTGACACGCCGACCCAAAATTCCAGCACCAGCAGCATGATGCACGCGCCGAATATGGATACGACGGATGTCGCGGCAATCGGCAGGTGTTCTTCAAAAAAGCTGACAAACTCACGCGACAGGGCAACCCGCGCAGTTACCGCTGAATGCGGGACTTGCCGCTGCCGCTGCCGCTGTTCCAACACGACCGGCACGGCGATTTCGGTATAAATGCGCGTAAACGTGCGCGTATCGGCAATCCGCCGCGCCGCACCGACCAGCCACATCAAAAATACAACCAAAGCATACAGCAACGCCTGCCACACCCTCCCCGCAATCACGGCATTGATCGCCCAGCCGCCAAACACCGGATACACCAGCATCAAAAGGTTTTCCAGTCCGACCAGAGAAAACGTGCCGAGCAGACGCTTGCGGTGGGTTTTGGCTATGTGTTTCAACATTTTCCACATATTTGCTCTCTATTTTTTATTTTCTGAGATTGTTCTTTCCATCACTTCCGCCAGTGCATCCAAATCGGCAAACAGCCGGGTTGTGCGCTTGTCGCCGAATGTGGCAAATACTTTGTCGCTGAATTCCTGCGCGCTTTCTGTTAAAGGTGCGGCATGGGCTTTGCCTTTTTCGGTCAGCGACAGCAACCGTTCGCGCCGGTCCTGTTCGCCTTCCTGCCATTCGATCAACCCTTGTCCGGCAAGGGTTTTGCATACGCCCGAAACGGTCTGTTTGGGCAGACTCCACTCTTCGCCGATATGCTTTTGCGTGCGGCTGCCTTCGGTTGCCAGGGTATAAAGTACGGCAAAGAGGTTGTAATTCAGATCCTGCTGCCCGATCCATTTGTCGAAGACATTGCAAATCAGGTTGATACGGGTTCCAAGTTGGTCGAGTTGGTTCATAATTGGTCTCGATATTGACTAAATTTGCGCGGATTATGGTCATAATCAAGACTAATTTCAAGCGTTGGGCAATAAAAATGCCGTCTGAAAATATTTCAGACGGCATATTGTTTGGAAAGGGAAGTCAGTGTTCTGCCAGCTTCAGGTAAACGCCGGAAACGTCCTGATCACCGTAACCCGCTTCGAATGCTTTTCGGTAGCTGGCGGCGGTTGCTTCGAGGGCAGGCAGGGTATTGTACGACTGTTCCAGTTCTTTGACAGCAAGGTTAAGGTCTTTGGAAGCGTGTTTGAGTGCAAAGGCAGGGGGGAACTCACGGTTTGCCCACAGGGATTTTTTGGTTTGGAACATGGGCGAGTCCATTGCCGAGCCGCCGATGGCTTCGACGATGTCGTCGGTATCGATGCCGAACTGCCGCGCCATCAGCATCGCTTCGCTGTACGCTTCGCCGAAAATGCCCAAGAGCGAGTTCAAGACGAGTTTCGCGCCCGAGCCTTTGCCCACTTCGCCGAAGTGGAAGGTTTTTTTGCCGACGAGGGAAAATATTTTTTGCAGCGGGTTTAAAACGGCTTCGCTGCCGCCGAAGAGAATCAGCAGCGTGCCGTTGGTGGCGGGCATGACCGATCCGGAAACGGGTGCTTCGGCAAACTGTCCGCCTGCGGCTTCGACAAGTGCTTTGACGGCAAGGTTTTCGGTTGGTGAGATGGTGCTCATATTGATGATGATTTTGCCGGCCAATCCGTCGCGGACTCCGTTCAGGATGTCGCACACGGCGGCATAGTCGGAAACCATCAGGAAAATGACGGGATAGTCGCGGACGAGTTCGGCGGTGCTGCCGTAAACTTTTGCGCCTTTTTCAACTAAGGTGGCGGCTTTGCCGGGCGAGCGGTTGTATATGCCGACCCGGATGCCGCCGTCCAAAAGGCGCGTTACCATAGGCAGGCCCATTTGCCCTAAGCCTATCCAGCCAATTTTTGTGTATGTTTCTGCGGACATAGTGTTTCTCCTTTGTTGGGGTGCTGTAATGCCGTCTGAAGGCTTTCTGCGCTTCAGACGGCCTGTTTTTGGGTGTTATGCGGTCAGCGTGCCTTTGGTCGACGGGGTCTGCCCTGCCATCCTAGGGTCGTGTTCGACTGCCATACGCAGGGCGCGCCCGAAGGCTTTGAATACGGTTTCCGCCTGATGGTGGGCGTTTTTGCCGCTGAGGTTGTCGATGTGCAGGGTCATCATACTGTGGTTGATGATGCCGTGGAAAAATTCTTCAAACAAATCGACATCGAATTTTCCAATCAGGGCGCGGGTAAATTCGATGTTGTACACGAGTCCGGGGCGGCCGGAAAGGTCGATGACGACGCGGCTGAGGGCTTCGTCGAGCGGGACGTAGGCGTGTCCGTAACGGCGGATGCCTTTTTTGTCTCCGAGTGCCTGCCGGATTGCCTGTCCGAGTGTGATGCCGATGTCTTCGACGGTGTGGTGGTCGTCGATGTGCAGGTCGCCTTTGCAGCTGATGTCGATGTCGATCATGCCGTGGCGGGCGATTTGGTCGATCATGTGTTCGAGGAAGGGAACGCCGGTGTCTAGTTTGGCTTTGCCGCTTCCGTCGAGGTTGATGGAGACGGTGATTTGGGTTTCGCAGGTATTGCGGTTGACGGTAACGCTGCGGCAGCCGGCAGCGGATGCGGTTTCGGCAATTTGGGTTTCGGCAGTTCCGGTGCTTTCTGCGGCGGTTTCGGGGACAGTGCGTTCGTGGTGTTTTCTGTCGAGCCAGCCTTTGGGTTTGCCGGTGTGTTTTTCGAGTTTTGCCATCAGGCTGGGACGGATGCCGCGCGCGTCGGGGTCTTCTGCCTGCTTTTCAAGGCGTTGTTTGAGTTTGTAAAGTGAGACGGGGGTGCGGTAGCCGCAGAGTTTGGCGAGCTTGGACAGTGAACCTGCTTCTTGGACTAGGGTCAGGAAGTTGTTCAGGTGGCGTTGTGTTTTAGTCAAATTCATAGGAAATCCGTTGGTTGGCAGTAAAGTTGGCGGATGATGTCGAGAACGGCATCGTTTTGTGCGGGGCTGCCTACGGTAATACGCAGGCAGTGTTCCAAAAGCGGGTGTGCGCCGTGCAGTTTTTTGACCAGGATGCGGTTTTGTGTGAACGTGTCAAACAGGATGTCTGCATCGGGTACGCGTATGGTAATGAAGTTTGCCTGACTTGGAAAGGCGTTCAGACGGCATATTTTGCCCAATTCGGCGAACATCCGTTCGCGTTCGTTTTTCAGGCTGTCGATGTTGGCAGAGATGATGCCGTAGTGTTGCAGGGCGAGTTTGGCGGTGGTCAGGCTCAGTTGGTTCATATTGTAGGGCGGCAGGATTTTTTGCAGTTCGCCGATGACTTCGGGACAGCCTGCCGCATAACCGATACGCAGTCCGGCAAAACCGATTTTGCTGAGGGTGCGTAAGACTATCAGGTTGGGAATCCTGCCTGCCTGAGGCAGGAAGCTGTCGCCGTTGAAGGCACCGTAGGCTTCATCGACGACGACGATGCCGTCTGAAGCTTTGATGACGGCTTCGATTTCGGCACGCGTGAAACATACGCCGGTCGGGTTGTTCGGATAGGCGATAAAGGTCAGGGCAGGGCGGTGCTTCCTGACGGCTTCGAGGACGGCGGGCAGGTTGAGGGTGAAATCTCCGTTCAATGGAATGCCGACATAATCCATACCGTAAAGGGCGGCGTTGTGGCGGTACATGACGAAACCGGGTTCGGCTGCCAACATTGCCGCGCCCGGTTTGGCAGTCAGCATGGTGATGAACTGTATCAGCTCGTCCGAACCGTTGCCTAAGGCGACGGCGGCGCAGTCAGGGATGTCGAACGCCGAACGCAATGCTTCCTGCAAACCGCTCTTTGCGGGGTCGGGATAGAGGTGGATGGGGGCGGATGCCAGTTGCGCCCGCCATTCCCGCATCAGGGCTTCGTGCCCCTCAAAAGGATGGGCGGGGCTTTCCATCGCATCGAGTTTGGCAAAGCCGGGCGGAACGTCGGCAATCTGATATGCCGACATAGCCCGTATGTCGTCGCGGATGAGGTGTCGGACGGATTTCATCGTGTTTCCTTAATGGTTGGAATATGCCTGTACACCGTTTCGGCATTATTTCATACGGAACTCTGCCGCGCGGGCGTGGGCGGTCAGGCTTTCGCCGTGTGCCAGCACGCTGGCGGTTTCGCCTAATTTTTGCGCACCCTGTTCCGAAACCTGAATCAGGCTGGAACGTTTTTGGAAGTCGTAAGTACCCAGCGGCGAGGAAAAGCGGGCGGTGCGGCTGGTGGGCAGCACATGGTTTGGGCCGGCGCAGTAGTCGCCGAGGCTTTCGCTAGTGTAGCGTCCCATGAAAATCGCGCCTGCGTGGCGGATTTTTTTCGCCCATTCCTGCGGGTTTTCGACTGACAGTTCCAAGTGTTCGGGGGAAATGTAGTTGGCGATTTCGCAGGCTTCGTCCAAGTCTTTGGCGAGTATCATCGCGCCCCTGTTGCCGAGTGAGGCTTCGATGATGTCGCGGCGCGGCATGGTTTCGATCAGGCGGTTCATGGCGGCTTCTACTTTGTCGAGATACGCTTGCGACGTGCCGATTAAGATGGCTTGGGCAATTTCGTCGTGTTCGGCCTGGCTGAACAAATCCATCGCCACCCAATCGGCAGGTGTCGTGCCGTCGGCGATGACCAAAATTTCAGACGGCCCCGCCACCATGTCGATGCCGACCACGCCGAACACGCGGCGTTTGGCGGCGGCGACGAAGGCGTTGCCCGGGCCGGTGATTTTATCGACTTGGGGGATGGTTTCCGTGCCATAGGCGAGGGCGGCGATGGCTTGCGCGCCGCCGACGGTGAAGACTTTGGTTACGCCGGCGACGTATGCGGCGGCAAGCACGATGTCGTTGCGTTCGCCTTTCGGTGTCGGTACGACCATAATGATTTCTTTCACGCCTGCGACGTGGGCGGGCATCGCGTTCATGATGACGGAACTCGGATATGCCGCCTTGCCGCCGGGGACGTAAATACCGACGCGGTCAAGCGGGGTAATCTGTTGCCCCAACAGCGTGCCGTCTTCGTCGGTGTAGCTCCACGATTCCATTTTTTGGCGTTGGTGGTAGCTTTCGACACGGCGGGCGGCAATCCGCAATGCCGTCTGAACGTCGTTCGGAATGCGCTCGAACGCGGCTTTCAAATCGGCTTGCGTGAGTATTAAATCATCGATGCTTTTAGCGTTTGTCTGATCGAATTTGTTGGTGTATTCAATTAAAGCCGCATCGCCGCGCTTTTGCACGTCGGCGCAAATGTCGGCGACGATGCGTTCGGTTTCGGGGTTTTGCGCGGTTTCAAAAGCCAGCAGGGCTTTGAGTCTGGCTTGGAAATTTGCAGATAATGTGTTGAGTTTTTTCATGATTTGTTCTCCTTTTTTATTTTTGGACTGGGGTCGTCTGAATATTCTCTTGTTCAGTTTCTGCCTCTGTTTTGGGTCTGATATAAGCCTTTTCTCCCCTGCTGGCAAACTTCAATTCGGGTAGGCATTTTTGTTGCAGGCCGAGTTTGGCTAATACGTCTTCGCTGTGCGAGATGGTATGGAAGCGGTAACGGGTTTGTGGTCTGCCGTTTTTGCTTTCACCAATCATTGTTTCAAAACCGTCCACTTCGTATGCGCTAACAACAGCGTTTTGCAGACCGGTGTGAACGCCGATAACGTATTTCACTTTGGAGGCGGCATCTTTATTGAGCCACCAGTTGCCTAAGGTACGCGATTTAAGGTTTGCATCGTCTCGGTTGTTGAAATGGTAGTCTAATTCTTCGTCAGTATCTAAATCGAAAGCATCATGGATTTTGACGGCGAGAATCAGCCCGTCGGGGTTAATCTCGTTAAGTGGGAGAGAAGAGAATCCAAAGCGGCGATCTAGCTCTTCTACACTAATACCACCCGGACCATGCCCGGCAATTTTATTTTTGAGTTTTTTACCCAAGACAGATTTAACAAAATGAATTAAGGCAGATTCGGCGGCGAGCGCTTCGACTTCAGTCAGATGATAGCTGATGATATAGCGACCGAGTTTCTTGCATTTGGAGATGGCTTTGAGTTTCCGATCGATAATCTCGCCGGAGACTGGATCTTGTGAACGACTAGCAACCCATTCATGCTCGAAGATACGATTACCGCAGCCTTTTCCGATGTAGAGGATTTTGTCTTTTTTCAGGTCGGTCAGACAATAGACATAAAATCGACGCTCGCCGTTATTCAAAACGGAAAGGGTTGAATCTGAGAATTTTTTTATTTTTGCAACCATTTTAACTTCTCCTATACAGTTTACTGCCGGTGATATTTTCAGACGACCTGTCGGCGGGAACGGATAGGGTCGTCTGAAAACGCATCTTTATTCAAATGAATGCTCACTTCGCCTTCACTGCGCCGCTGAACGCCTGAATAATCGGCTCCAGCAGTGCGTATTTCGTTTTTAAAGCAGCCTTGTTGACTACCAGGTAGCTGGAAATGTTGACGATGTGTTCGACTGCTTCCAAGCCGTTTGCCTTCAAGGTGTTGCCCGTCGAAACCAAGTCCACAATCGCATCGCTCAAGCCGACCAGCGGCGCAAGTTCCATCGAGCCGTACAGTTTGATAATGTCCACATGGACACCCTTGCCGGCAAAATGAGATGCCGCGATTTCAGGATACTTCGTGGCAATCTTCAGACGGCATCCGGGTTGCGAAGCTGCTTCGTAATCAAACCCTTTACGCACAGCAACCATCATGCGGCACTTGGCAATCTCCAAATCCAAAGGCCGGTAAAGCCCGGAGCCGCCGTGTTCGATCAGCACGTCTTTGCCCGCAATGCCGAAGTCCGCCGCACCGTAGCGGACATAAGTCGGCACATCGGTTGCGCGGACAATGACAAGGCGGATGTTTTCATGGTTCGTCCCGATAATCAGCTTGCGCGATTTTTCGGGCTCTTCAGTCGGAACAATGCCGGCAGCGGCAAGCAGCGGCAGCGTCTCCTCAAAAATGCGCCCTTTGGATAAGGCGATGGTCAAAGCATTATCCTGCATGGTTTGGATGTCCTTTGTCGGTTGAAACAATAATGCCGTCTGAACAGGCATCGGCGGTTCAGACGGCATACGGTTTTATCAGAGCAGGGTCCTTACATCGGCGGCAATCGTTTCCGGCTCGCTTCCGTAAGGCGAGAAAATGGCAACCTCACCGTTTTTGTCGATGAGATACGCACCGGAAGAGTGGTCGACCAAATAGTTTTCGCCGTCTTCTTTTTGATTGACTTTGGCAGAAACCACGCGGTATTGCTGTTTGACAACCGGCAGGCTTTGGCCGCCCGTTGCCGTCAGACCGATAAAGTCCGGATTGAACTGCTTGGCATATTTGCCGATGATTTCGGGCGTATCGCGCTCGGGGTCGATACTGACGAACACCACTTTCACATCTTTAGCCCGATCGCCCAACTGCTTCAACGTGTCGCTATAAGTCAGCAGCTCGGTGGGGCAGACATCGGGACAGTGCGTATAACCGAAAGACAGAATCACGACCTTGCCTTTCAAATCGCTCAGGCTGAAAGGCTTGCCTTCGCCGTCGGTCAGCGTGAAATCGCCGCCGATGTCTTCCTTACGCATATCCGTACCGCGTGTTTGCGGTTTTGCCGCATTTTCCGCAGCCGGCGCGGATGCACTTGAAGAAGCGGCTTGCGCCGCACTGTTGTCTTGAGGTTTGCAGGCGGCAAGCGAGGCAAGTGCGAAAACGCCCAGCAAAAAGGAACGCGGTACAGAAAACATGACAATCTCCCAAGAATAAATAGAAAAACCTGATTCGTACGGAATTTGAATATTTCCATCTTAACGCGTTTGGCAGATTTAATGTAGTATTTTTTACATTGTCTGTACGGCAGGAATTGCCGAATCATACAGAATGCTTTGAAGCGGAAAGCACAGTAAGATTAAAATAATAAAAATTCTATTTAAAATCAAAAATAAAATAAAAACAGATAAAATAATTTCAAAAAAAGGTTTACAGAATCTCAAAAGCCATTATAATGGCGACTTCTTCACCAGCCCAGGTGGCGAAATTGGTAGACGCAGGGGACTCAAAATCCCCCGCCGCAAGGTGTGTCGGTTCGAGTCCGACCCTGGGCACCACAACCGCTTTATAGCGGTTATTTTTTTGTCTATTGCTGTTTACTGGAATAGATAAGACTAAATACAATCAATATCTTAAGTCGTTGTTAGCCCTCTTGGTTCTGTCAATGCCGCCCAATACAGTCCGGTGCAATGAGCTATTTTCAGGAAGTATGGTTGGGAATATTTTTGATATATCAAAAATATAGTGGATTAAATTTAAATCAGGACAAGGCGACGAAGCCGCAGACAGTACAAATAGTACGGCAAGGCGAGGCAACGCCGTACTGGTTTAAAGTTAATCCACTATAAAATCAAGTTCAATCAATATCCCGAGTCTTTAATTGGGATGAAACCCTGTAAATTTTAAAATTCTTGATACCGAAGAAGGGTTTTTTCACATCTGCCCTCATGCAAACTGTCAACAATTCCCATCTTTCAAAAAAGGCGCTCCTGATTTTATTCTTTTAAAATCAATCAATAATTTCTCCGTCTTCAAAAAATATTAAAAGATGAAAGATTTTTCTTGATTGAACTGTCGGTTTGCGTTATCGTTTCTACTCTTTTTCACAAACTCTGTGTTCCTTTCCAATTGATTGGATAATCCGTCTGTTGCCGTGTTCTTCCAATGCGCGTACCCTAAATCGCTGCTTGGTGGAATTGCATTACAGGTGCTGTGGCAAAGCGGTTTGTCCCTATTGGTTTGAAACCGTATAAAAGAGGTCGTTATGCAGTTATCAGGCGCACAAATCATAGTGCAGAGTCTCAAAGCCGAAGGCATCGAGTACGTTTTCGGTTATCCCGGCGGTGCGGTTATCGAAATCTACGATGCCCTGTTCCAACTCAATAAATTCAAACACATTCTTACCCGCCATGAGCAGGCGGCAGTACACGCGGCAGATGCGTATGCGCGCGTCAGCGGTAAGGTGGGCGTGGCATTGGTTACATCCGGCCCGGGCGTTACCAATGCGCTGACCGGTATTGCTACTGCCTATACGGATTCGATTCCGATGGTGGTCATCAGCGGACAGGTAGGCAATTCCCTGATTGGTACGGATGCGTTCCAAGAAGTTGATACGGTGGGCATTACCCGTCCGTGCGTCAAACACAATTTCCTGGTTACGGACATCAATGAGTTGGCGGAAACCATTAAAAAGGCATTCCAAATTGCCGCAAGCGGCCGGCCGGGACCCGTGGTGGTCGATGTCCCGAAAGATGTTACGCAGGCGATGGCGAAATTCAGCTATCCTCAGGAAGACATTTTTATCCGTTCGTATCAACCGGTTGTTCAAGGGCATATCGGTCAGATTAAAAAGGCCGTGCAGATGTTGGCATCTGCCAAACGTCCGGTCGTCTATTTTGGCGGCGGCGTGGTGTTGGGTAATGCTTCTGAAGAGCTGACCCGATTTGTCCGAATGACGGGTGCTCCGTGCACGGGTACACTGATGGGCTTGGGTGCTTATCCTTCCAGCGACCGCCAATTCCTCGGTATGCTCGGTATGCACGGTACTTACGAGGCAAACCTTGCCATGCAGAATGCTGATGTCGTTCTTGCCGTAGGTGCGCGTTTTGACGACCGTGTGGTTTCCGTACCGTCCAAATTTTTCGAGAAGGCGAAGAAGGTTATCCATATCGATGTCGACCCTTCCAGCATCGCCAAACGCGTGAAGGTGGACATTCCGATTGTCGGCGACGTGAAAAACGTTTTGTCCGAGATGGTTGCGCTGTGGCAAAAACAAGAGTCCATGCCGTCTGAAGATGCTTTGGGCAAATGGTGGAAAACCATAGAGGAATGGCGTTCCCGCGATTGCTTGTGGTTTGACAATGGCAGCGAAATTATCAAGCCCCAATATGTGATTCAGAAGCTTGCCGAGATTACCGGCAATTCGGCAATCATCACATCGGATGTAGGGCAGCATCAAATGTTTGCGGCTCAATATTATCCCTTCGAACGTCCGCGCCAATGGCTCAATTCCGGCGGTTTGGGTACGATGGGCGTAGGTCTGCCTTATGCGATTGGTGCGAAACTTGCTGCCCCGGATCAAGACGTATTCTGTATTACCGGCGACGGCTCGATCCAGATGAACATCCAAGAGTTGTCCACCTGTTTCCAATATCGGATTCCGGTTAACGTCATTACGCTGAACAACGGTTATCTCGGTATGGTACGCCAGTGGCAGGAAATATATTACGGCGGACGAGAGTCGGAAACCTATTTCGATTCTTTGCCCGATTTCGTCAAACTTGCCGAGGCATACGGCCATATCGGTATCCGCGTGGACAAGAAGTCTGATGTGGAAGGTGCGTTGTTGGAGGCATTGAACCAAAAAGACAGGCTGGTGTTTATCGACTTCCTGACCGACCAGAAACAGAATGTGATGCCCATGGTCGGCAACGGCAAAGGTTTGGACGAAATGGTACTTCCGCCGCATATGCGTGCGGACGGAAAGGCGTAAGGAGAGGCAAATGCGACATATCTTATCTGTTCTGATCGAAAACGAATCAGGTGCGATGAGCCGCGTGGTCGGTCTTTTCTCAGCTCGCGACTACAACATCGATTCCTTGGCGGTAGCCCCGACCGAGGACAAAACGCTTTCACGCATGACCATCGTTACTCATGGCGACGAGCATGTTATCGAACAAATCACCAAGCAACTCAATAAATTGATTGAGGTGATTAAAGTGGTCGATTTGAACGAAAGCCGTTTTGTCGAACGCGAATTGATGCTGGTAAAAGTCCGCGCCGTCGGCAAAGACCGCGACGAATTTTTACGCCTGACAGAAATCTACCGTGGCAGCATCATCGATGTAACCGACCGCAGCTACACCATCGAAATCACAGGCTCAACCGACAAACTCGACTCTTTCCTCGAAACTGTCGGACGCGCCCAGATTTTGGAAACCGTACGTACAGGCGCAGCCGGCATCGGCCGCGGCGAGCGTATCTTGAAAATTTAATACCACCGTTTTTCAGACGGCAATATGCCGTCTGAAAAACAAAGCGGTAGGAGAGATTGATGTCAAACATTAAAATCGTCGCACTGGTTACTGTTAAACCCGAATACACGGAAACGCTGAAACCCTTGTTCCAAAGCCTGGTCAAAGCCAGCCGCGCGGAAGAGGGCAACATCAGCTACGATCTCCATCAGGAAATCGGCAAACCGAACCGTTTTGTTTTCGTGGAAAATTGGAAATCCCAAGCAGCTATTGACGAACATAACGCCAGCGCGCATTTCCAAGCCTTCGTCCAGTCCGTTGACGGCAAAACCGAAGCGTTGGAAATCGTATTGATGAATGAAGTTGCCGCTTAAGCGGCACACTCTGTTTAACCCGTCCGAAGCCGCTCAACATTATTAAGGCTTCGACAACCATTTACCTTAAAGGAAATCAAATGCAAGTCTATTACGATAAAGATGCCGATCTGTCCCTGATCAAAGGCAAAACCGTTGCCATCATCGGTTACGGTTCGCAAGGTCATGCCCATGCCGCCAACCTGAAAGATTCGGGTGTAAACGTGGTGATCGGTCTGCGCCAAGGTTCTTCTTGGAAAAAAGCCGAAGCAGCCGGCCATGTCGTCAAAACTGTTGCTGAAGCGACCAAAGAAGCCGATGTCGTTATGCTGCTGCTGCCTGACGAAACCATGCCTGCCGTCTATCACGCAGAAGTTGCAGCCAATCTGAAAGAAGGCGCAACGCTGGCATTTGCACACGGCTTCAACGTGCACTACAACCAAATCGTTCCGCGTGCCGACTTGGACGTGATTATGGTTGCCCCCAAAGGTCCGGGCCATACCGTACGCAGTGAATACAAACGCGGCGGCGGCGTGCCTTCTCTGATTGCCGTTTACCAAGACAATTCCGGCAAAGCCAAAGACATCGCCCTGTCTTATGCGGCTGCCAACGGCGGCACCAAAGGCGGTGTGATTGAAACCACTTTCCGCGAAGAAACCGAAACCGACCTGTTCGGCGAGCAAGCGGTGTTGTGCGGCGGTGTGGTCGAATTGATTAAGGCCGGTTTTGAAACTTTGACTGAAGCAGGTTATGCACCTGAAATGGCTTACTTCGAATGTCTGCACGAAATGAAATTAATCGTCGACTTAATCTTCGAAGGCGGTATTGCGAACATGAACTACTCCATTTCCAACAATGCGGAGTACGGCGAATACGTTACTGGCCCTGAAGTGGTCAATGCTTCCAGCAAAGAAGCCATGCGCAATGCTCTGAAACGCATCCAAACCGGCGAATACGCAAAAATGTTTATCCAAGAGGGTAATGTAAACTACGCATCTATGACTGCCCGCCGCCGTTTGAATGCCGACCACCAAGTTGAAAAAGTCGGCGCACAACTGCGTGCCATGATGCCTTGGATTACTGCCAACAAATTGGTTGATCAAGACAAAAACTGATTGTTTTCAAACGGGACTGCCTACACATTGTGTAGGCAGTTTTTATATGGATGCCGTCTGAACATCGTGTTCAGACGGCATCTGTGTTGCGGATGAATTTAAACAGGTACAGTTTTGTCAGTCGCCCAGAGCCGCGACCATTACCGCTTTAATCGTGTGCATACGGTTTTCCGCCTGATCAAACACGATGCTGGCGGGGCTTTCGAATACTTCTTCTGTAACTTCCACACCGTTCAGTCCGAAGGTTTCGTAAATCCATTCGCCGACTTTGGTTTCGCGGTTGTGGAAGGCGGGCAGGCAGTGCATGAATTTGACTTGCGGATTGTCCGATGCCGCCATCAGTTCGGGCGTAACGCGGTAATCTTTCAGCAAATCGATGCGTTCCTGCCAGACTTCTTTCGGCTCGCCCATGCTGACCCATACGTCAGTATGAATGAAACCGACACCTTTGACGGCTTCATGCGCGTTTTCGGTCAGGGTAATTTTTGCTCCAGTTTCTTTGGCGACGGCGTGTGCGGCGGC
Source organism: Neisseria maigaei (assembly GCF_958267405.1). NCBI lineage: Bacteria > Pseudomonadati > Pseudomonadota > Betaproteobacteria > Neisseriales > Neisseriaceae > Neisseria > Neisseria maigaei. The sequence goes on from NZ_CATQFT010000044.1 coordinate 44,673, forward strand.
GATAATGCCTTCAGATGGCCACAGGCTTTGCGGTGCGCCGATACGCACGTCCATCCCCAATTTTGCCCCTAAAATCAGCAGGGAATTGCCCATGTTGTAACGCGCGTCGCCGACGTAGGCAAACGCGGTTTGGTTCAAAGGTTTGCTGCTATGTTCGTGCATGGTCAGCGCGTCGGCAAGCATTTGAGTGGGGTGGAACTCGTTGGTCAGACCGTTGAATACGGGCACGCCGGCGTATTTCGCCAATTCTTCAACAATTTCCTGACCGAAGCCGCGATATTCGATGGCATCGTACATCCTGCCCAAGACGCGCGCCGTGTCTTTGATGCTTTCTTTGTGCCCGATTTGGCTGGCAGACGGTTCCAGATAGGTTGCACCCGCGCCTTGATCGCGTGCGGCGACTTCAAACGCGCAGCGTGTGCGTGTGGATGTTTTTTCAAAAATCAGGGCGATGTTTTTCCCTTTCATCTGCTGAATCTCTCGCCCTGCTTTTTTGGCGGCTTTCAATTCGGCGGCAAGGTCGAGGTAGGCGGTGATTTCTTCCGGTGTGAAGTCTAAGAGTTTCAAGAAGTGGCGGTTTTTCAGGTTCACTGTCGTTTCCTTTATGTGGGGGAGTGAACGCCGTATTTGCAGCGTTTGCGGAAAGAAGGGTTAGCGGAATGTTGCAATGCCGTCTGAAGGTTGTTCAGACGGCATTGCGGTCAATCCCTTACTTCATACGGATGACGGGGATCAAACATTCACGGTTTCGGCTACTTCGTTGTAGCTGTCGATTTCGTTGAAGTTCATATAGCGGTAGATCTGATCGCCTTGCTCGTTGATGATGCTGATGTTGGCTTGGTATTCTTCAACGGTCGGGATTTTGCCCAGTTTGGAGCAGATTGCCGCCAACTCAGCCGAGCCGAGGTAAACGAAGGTGTTTTTACCCAAGCGGTTCGGGAAGTTGCGGGTCGAAGTGGACATGACGGTTGCGCCTTCGTGTACTTGGGCTTGGTTACCCATACACAATGAGCAACCCGGCATTTCCATACGCGCGCCTGCACGGCCGAGCACACCGTAGTGGCCTTCGTCGGACAACTCTTTCGCGTCCATTTTGGTTGGCGGTGCTACCCACAAGCGGACGGGGATGTCGCTCTTGCCTTCCAAGAGTTTGGAAGCAGCGCGGAAGTGGCCGATGTTGGTCATGCACGAACCGATGAACACTTCGTCGATTTTGGTGCCGGAGCGTTCAGACATGAAGCACACGTCATCAGGGTCGTTCGGGCAGGCAATAATCGGCTCTTTAATGTCATCCATGTTGATTTCAATCACGGCGGCGTATTCGGCATCTTTATCCGCTTCGAGCAACTCGGGATTTGCCAGCCATTTTTCCATAGCTTTGATGCGGCGTTCCAAAGTGCGCGGATCTTGATAGCCGTTGGCAATCATGTTTTTCATCAACACGACGTTGGATTTCATGTACTCGATAATCGGCTCTTTGTTGAGCTTCACGGTACAGCCGGCGGCGGAGCGTTCGGCGGATGCGTCGGTCAATTCAAAGGCTTGTTCCACTTTCAAGTCAGGCAGACCTTCGATTTCGAGGATGCGGCCGGAGAAGATGTTTTTCTTACCGGCTTTGGCGACGGTGAGCAAACCTTGTTTAATCGCGTAAAGCGGAATGGCGTTCACCAAGTCACGCAGGGTTACGCCCGGTTGCAGTTTGCCGCTGAAGCGTACCAATACGGACTCAGGCATATCGAGTGGCATCACGCCGGTGGCTGCTGCAAAAGCAACCAAGCCGGAACCGGCAGGGAAGGAAATACCGATAGGGAAACGGGTGTGGCTGTCGCCGCCGGTACCCACTGTATCAGGCAGCAACAGACGGTTGAGCCATGAGTGAATCACACCATCGCCCGGACGCAGGGATACACCGCCACGGGTAGAGATGAAAGCAGGCAATTCTTTATGGGTTTTCACATCAACGGGTTTCGGATAAGCGGCGGTGTGACAGAAAGACTGCATCACCATATCTGCTGAGAAGCCCAAGCAAGCCAGGTCTTTCAATTCGTCGCGAGTCATCGGACCGGTAGTATCTTGCGAACCAACAGTAGTCATGCGTGGTTCGCAGTAAGTACCCGGACGCACGCCTTTGCCTTCCGGCAAACCGCAGGCGCGACCAACCATTTTTTGGGCCAACGTGAAACCGGCTTTGCTTTCGGCAGGTGCTTGAGGCAGACGGAATTCGGTAGAAGCAGGCAGTTTCAATGCTTCGCGTGCTTTGGCAGTCAGGCCGCGACCGATAATCAGGTTGATACGGCCACCGGCTTGCACTTCATCCAGCAATACTTGTGATTTCAGGCTGAATTCGGCAACGGTTTCGCCGTTTTTCACGATTTTGCCTTCATAAGGCAGGATATCGACGACATCGCCCATTTTCAGAGCAGATACATCGACTTCAATCGGCAATGCGCCGGAGTCTTCTTGAGTATTGAAGAAAATAGGAGCAATTTTGCCACCCAGGCATACGCCGCCGAAACGTTTGTTCGGTACGAACGGAATATCTTCGCCGGTATGCCAAATCACGGAGTTGGTCGCGGATTTACGTGAAGAACCGGTACCGACCACGTCGCCAACGTAAGCAACCGGATGGCCTTTGGCTTTGAGTTCTTCCAACAATTTAATCGGACCGACTTCGCCTGGTTTGTCAGGTGTGATACCGTCGCGCGGGTTTTTCAACATCGCCAGCGCGTGCAGAGGGATATCAGGACGGCTCCATGCATCAGGTGCAGGAGAGAGGTCGTCTGTATTGGTTTCACCGTCGACTTTGAAGACGGTAACGGTGATTTTTTCGGGAACTTTGGCGCGTGAGGTAAACCATTCGGCATCCGCCCAAGATTGCAAAACTTCTTGCGCGTATTTGTTGCCTTTTTCGGCTTTTTCCTGAACGTCGTGGAAAGAATCGAACATCAGAAGCGTATGTTTCAAGCCTTTGGCGGCAATAGGCGCGAGTTTGTCCTCGTCCAAGAGTTCGATTAAGGTGTGAATATTGTAACCGCCAAGCATCGTACCTAAGAGTTCGGTCGCATATTCGGGGGAAACCAGCGGGCTGGACGCGCTGCCTTCGGCAACGGCAGCCAGGAATGAGGCTTTGACTTTTGCGGCATCGTCCACACCGGGCGGAACACGGTGGGCAAGCAGTTCGACCAAGAACTCACCTTCGCCTGCGGGCGGGTTTTTCAGCAGCTCAACCAAATCGGCGGTTTGCTGCGCGTTCAAAGGGAGGGCGGGGATACCGAGGGCGGCGCGCTCGGCGGCGGCTTTACGATAGGCTTCTAACATCTCTTTGTTCCTTTTTTCTGTTTTTCTTCTGTCTGTTGCAAATGATTTGCGTTAAAGATTGTAAACAATATTTACATTGCTATCATAGACCAGTTTTAACAAAAATGGAACTGTTATATTGCCCGATATAATAGAGCTTGACTATCTGTCGGTATGGACATGTCAATGAAAACGAATGCCGTCTGAAAAGAAGTTCAGACGGCATGTTTTTAACGTTTTTCCTGCCTGCGTATCAGCCAAACGGCGAGCAGGGCGAAGGCTATGGTGGGCAGTGCGCCGGCAAGGAAGGGTGGGACGCCGTAGAGTTGGCTGGTAAAGCCGAAGAGCCGTCCGGCAAAGTGGAACAGCAAACCGAGGCAGATACCGCCGAAGAGTTTCAAGCCCATATTGCCGTGGCGGGTGGTTTGCGGCGTAAAGGCGAAGGCAACAAGCGCCATCACCCATGCGGCTACGGGATACACCAGCTTGCGCCACCATGCGATGGCATAGACTTGGGTATTTTGGTTGTTTTTTTCCAGATGGTCGATGTAGGTGGTCAATTCGCCGACAGACATTTGGTCGGGCTTGACGAGCAATACGTCCATCAGGTTGCGCTTGACGGAAATCGACCAGTTTTCCTCTGTGGCAGTAGAAACCTCGACTTTATCTTCGCCCAATATGCTGCGGCGGATGTTTTTCAACTGCCAACTGCCGTCGTTGTTTAAAACGGCGGATTCGGCTTCTGCCGCTTGGGTCAGTTCGTTTTTATCGTTGCGCTGCCAAATTTTGATGCCCAAAAGCGTATGGTCGGGCAACATTTCGCGCACGTTGATAATACTGTTTTTTTCTTTCAGCCAAAGGCCGGTATTGCCGGTACTGATTTTGCCGTTGATGGCGGCGGCTTTGATGTTTTCGGCTTTTTGACTCAGCGTGGGGGCAACCCATTCGCCGAGGGCAACGGTAGCAATAGCGAAAATCAAACCGAACTGCGACAGAATCAACAGCAGCTTTTTGGTGCTCATGCCGCTGGCTTTGATAACGGTCAGTTCGCTGCCGGAAGCCAGTTGGCTGAGGGAAATCAGGCCGCCGATCAAAACGGCAAGCGGCATCAGTTCATACGCGCGCGCAGGCATCTGCATTAAAACATACTGCCCCAATTTTGCGCCGTTATAGCTGCCTTTTCCAAGATCGCCGACTTCGTTGATGATTTCAAAAAAGCTGTACAAAGCGAGGAAGGCAAGAAGGGCGTAAACCGCCATAACCGCCATTTGACGGATGATGTAACGTGAAATCAGGTTCATTTTCCGCCTTTCAATGTCAGACTTTTGGCAACCGCCTGCCAGAAGGGTTGGCTAGGCATACTGCGCACGCGCAGCAGGACGACGGCAATCACAAACATGATGATGTGCATGGGCAGCAGTCCGAGCCAGAAATGGATTTTGCCGTCTTCCACGGCATTGCGCAGGAAGGTCAGCCCGTTTTGGTAAACCAAAAACAAACCGATGGCAATCAAGATATTGTAGGTGTGGCCGCTGCGCGGATTGAAATAGGAAAGCGGCACGGCAAGCAGGCACAGTAACAAAACGCTGACGGTCAAGGAAATACGCCACATTAATTCCGCTTGGTGTTGGGGATTGCTGCTGCCAATCAGTTGGGCGGTCGGGATGGTGCGGCGGTGTGAAACAGGGTCGATGAGTTTGGGCGTAGTGCTGATAATCAGGCTGAGGTGTTGGAAAGAAACGCGGTTGTAATCGGCTTTGCCGGGCGTACCGCTGTAACGGTAGCCGTCGCGCAATTCAAGCGTGCGTTTGTTGTCGGTCAGCGAAAAATTGCCCTCTTTGGCAAAAACGATGTTGTCGTTGCCGTTTTTATCCTGCTCGCGCAGGAACAGGTTTTTCATGATGCCGGATTCGGTATCGAAGGTTTCGACAAAATAAACCCTGCCGTTGCGCTTGCCCAAGTTATTGAACTCGCCGGCTTCCACCAAAGACAATTCCTGCTTCTGCTTCAAAATTTCGGCATATTCACGGCTGCGCAACTCTGCCCACGGCATCACCCAAAGCTGCATGACGGCAATCAAAATGGCAAACGGCACGGCAAACTGCATGACCGGGCGTATCCATTGTTTCAACGCCAATCCGCAGGAGAGCCAGACCGACATCTCGCTGTCACGCCAGTAGCGGGTCAATACGGTCAGCGTACTGATAAATGCGGTCAACACCAGCAACAGCGGGGTCATGCCGATTACCCAGAAGCCGACCAATGCCAACACGGCATCGATGGCGACGCGCCCGTCGGCGGCGCGCCCGAGCAGGTTGATGGCCTGTGTGGAAACCAGTACCGCCAAGAGGACGACGAAAATGCCGACGGCGGTAAAGGAAAGTTCTTTAATCAGGTTTCTTTGGTAAATCATAAGATTGAGCGTGGTCTACGGTTTATGGGAAACCTATATTTATTCATAAGGCTTCAGACGGCATGACACAAATGGAGTACAATGATTTTCATCTGTTCGGACGGTTGGTCAACAGGCCGTCTGAATAACCGACAACCGTTCCAATCAGGAGAATAAACGTGAAATTTAGCACAAAAGCCGAAACTTTGCAGGCTCAACAGGCAGGTGCGCAATTATTTGTCTGCTCCGAAGAGGCGCAATTAAACCACCCGACCGCCCTTGCCCTTTTGTCTTCGCTTGAAGAAGGTCAAAATTTCGCCGACACCAAAATCCCGACGGACAACGGTTTGCAGGCAGTCGCCGTCGCCCGCCTCGAAAAAACCGACCGCGCCGCATTGAATAAAGCCGCAGCCGAAGCCGCCAAATGGGCGCAAAATCAAGAAACGGTCAATGTGGACGTTCACGCCTTTGAAGAAGCGCAAGCCGCCGCCGTTGCCGAAGCGTTTGCCATCGCGTTCGGTAATGCCGCCTACCGTTTCGACCGCTACAAAAAAGAAGCCAAGCCCGCCAAGTTCTCGCAAGCCGTGTTCCACACTGCACACGAAGCCGCCGTCAAAGAAGCCCTGCTCGTCGCCGAAGCGCAGGTTTACGGACAAAGCCTCTGCCGCGATTTGGGCAATGCAGCGCCCAACGAATGCACGCCCGAATTTTTAGCGCGTACCGCCAAAGCCGAAGCCGAAAAATTGGGCGCACACGCCAAAATCATTGAAAAAGACTACATCAAAGAAAACATGGGTTCGTTCTGGTCTGTCGCCAAAGGCAGTGTCGAAGCCCCATATTTGGTCGAACTGAGCTATTTCGGTGCGGCCGACAAAGAAGCCGCGCCTGTGGTATTGGTCGGCAAAGGCATTACCTTCGACACCGGCGGCATTTCCCTCAAACCCGGCCTGAATATGGACGAAATGAAGTTCGATATGTGTGGCGCGGCAACCGTCATCAGTACCTTCTGCGCCGCCGTCAAACTGCAACTGCCGATCAACCTCATCGCCGTCGTCGCCACTTGTGAAAACATGCCTTCCGGCGCGGCAAACAAACCGGGCGACGTCGTGAAAAGCATGAAAGGCCTGACGATTGAAGTGTTGAACACCGATGCCGAAGGTCGTCTGATTTTGTGCGACGCGCTCACTTACGCCGAACAGTTCAAACCCAAAGCCGTCATCGATGTCGCCACCCTGACCGGCGCGTGCATCGTCGCCTTGGGGCACGATGTCAGCGGCGTGATGGGCAACAATCAGGATTTGGTCGACAGCCTGCTCGCCGCTTCCCGTAACGTGGACGACAAAGCATGGCAACTGCCGCTCTTTGAGACCTACAAAGACCAGCTCAAATCCAACTTCGCCGACATCCCCAATATCGGCACGCCGGGTGCAGGCACGATTACCGCCGCCACCTTCCTGTCTTACTTCACCGAAGGCTACCCGTGGGCACACCTTGACATCGCGGGTACGGCGTGGAAATCCGGTGCGGAAAAAGGCGCGACCGGCCGCCCCGTTCCCCTGCTGCTGAACTATCTGCGGAATCTTTAATTTTGCCAAAATGCCGTCTGAAGCCTTTCAGACGGCATCATCCTGTCAAATGCTCAAACAATATGCCGAAAGCCACCTTTTACACGCACGTTGCCCAAGTTCCGATTTTCACCTGCCGCCTGATTGCCCGTGCGATTCGGGACGGCGGCAGGATACTGGTGTGGTCCGATTCGTTCGGGCGGCTTCAGGAATTGGACAAAATGCTTTGGCAATACGAAGCCGAGAGTTTCATTCCGCACGAAATTTGGGAGGCGGGGTGTCCGATGCCGGAGGATACGCCGGTTTTGCTGGCGGCAGGCGGCAGCATTCCCGAAATTGCGGAAGATATGACGGTTCTTAATTTATCGGATGATTTTTGGGACACCGCGCCCGTATTGCCGGAACGCATCCTTGAAATCGTCGGCAACAGCCTGGAAGAGCTCGCCGACGCGCGCGAACGCTTTGCCGCCTACCGCCGAAGCGGTTTTGCCATCGAACATCACGGCATGGAGGGCAAGGCATGAAATGCCGTCTGAAATGCCACATTTACAAAATTTAAACAGGCTTGATTCTATTTGATTAAAATTTCCTTATCGGTTGAACCCCGCCACTTGGACATCTGTCCTTCGGGGCGGTAGAATCAGACCTTATTTGGGAAGGTTCAATCCCTTCCAAAACAGGGCAGCACACAGATTGACGCTTTATGTGTCGTCCTGTGTGTTGAAACATTCAAACTCGGCTATAATCCCGTTTTTCCGACCTTATCGACAGCGAAGATCCATCATGAACACAATTTTCAAAATCAGCGCACTGACCCTTTCCGCCGCTTTGGCACTTTCCGCCTGCGGCAAAAAAGAAAACGTACCCGCATCCGCATCCGAACCTGCCGCCGCTTCTGCCGCGCAGGGCGACACCTCTTCAATCGGCAGCACGATGCAGCAGGCAAGCTACGCGATGGGCGTGGACATCGGACGCTCCCTGAAACAAATGAAGGAACAGGGCGCGGAAATCGATTTGAAAGTCTTTACCGAAGCCATGCAGGCAGTGTATGACGGCAAAGAAATCAAAATGACCGAAGAGCAGGCTCAGGAAGTCATGATGAAATTCCTTCAGGAACAACAGGCAAAAGCCGTAGAAAAACACAAGGCGGACGCGAAGGCCAATAAAGAAAAAGGCGAAGCCTTCCTGAAGGAAAATGCCGCCAAAGACGGCGTGAAGACTACTGCTTCCGGTTTGCAGTACAAAATCACCAAACAGGGTGAAGGCAAACAGCCGACAAAAGACGACATCGTTACCGTGGAATACGAAGGCCGCCTGATTGACGGTACCGTATTCGACAGCAGCAAAGCCAACGGCGGTCCGGCAACCTTCCCATTAAGCCAAGTGATTCCGGGTTGGACCGAAGGCGTTCAACTCCTGAAAGAAGGCGGCGAAGCCACGTTCTACATTCCGTCCAACCTTGCCTACCGCGAACAGGGTGCGGGCGAAAAAATCGGTCCGAACTCTACTTTGGTATTTGATGTGAAACTGGTTAAGGTTGGTGCACCCGAAAATGCACCTGCCCAACAGCCGGCACAAGTCGACATCAAAAAAGTAAATTAAGTCCGAATCCATGCCCGAAACAGGTTTTCGGGCATTTTTACGGTCAATGCCGTCTGAATTGCGCATCAAGCGTAGGAAGCAGGCGGTGCACACTCCAAAAAGTACACCCATATGAAGAAGATTGTCATTCTGATTTCAGGGCGCGGCAGCAACATGCAAGCCATCGTCAATGCCGCCGTTCCAAATGTCCATATCGCTGCCGTGTTAAGCAACAGCGAAACGGCGGAAGGACTGAAATGGGCGGCCGGTCAGGGTATTCCGACCGACAGCCTGAATCATAAAAACTTTGAATCACGACTTGCCTTCGATACGACCATGATGGAAAAAATCGACGCATATCAACCCGACTTGGTGGTTTTGGCAGGTTTTATGCGGATTCTGACTCCCGAGTTCTGCGCCCATTACGAAGGCAGGCTGATGAACATCCATCCGTCCATCCTTCCTTCGTTTACCGGGCTTCATACGCATGAACGTGCTTTGGAGGCAGGTTGCCGCGTTGCCGGCTGTACGATTCATTTCGTTACTGCCGAACTGGATTGCGGCCCGATTGTGTCGCAAGGGGTTGTGCCGATACTCGACGGTGATACGGCAGACGATGTTGCCGCCCGGGTTTTGGCTGTCGAACACAGACTCTATCCGAAAGCCGTTGCCGATTTTGCCGCCGGCCGCCTGATTATCGAGGGAAACCGCGTCAGAAATTCGGAAAGCGCCGATGCCGCCCGTTTTCTAACGGCGTAAACCGGGCGGGAGCAAATGATGAAGACTTTTAAAAATATATTTTCCGCCGCCATTTTGTCCGCCGCCCTGCCGTGCGCGTATGCGGCAGGGCTGCCCCAATCCGCCGTGCTGCACTATTCCGGCAGCTACGGCATTCCCGCTACGATGACATTTGAACGCAGCGGCAATGCTTACAAAATCGTTTCGACGATTAAAGTGCCGCTATACAATATCCGTTTCGAGTCCGGCGGTACGGTTGCCGGCAATACCCTGCACCCCGCCTACTATAAAGACATACGCAGGGGCAAACTGTATGCGGAAGCCAAATTCGCCGACGGCAGCGTAACCTACGGCAAAGCGGGCGAGAGCAAAACCGAGCAAAGCCCCAAGGCTATGGATTTGTTCACGCTTGCCTGGCAGTTGGCGGCAAATGACGCGAAACTCCCCCCGGGTCTGAAAATCACCAACGGTAAAAAACTTTATTCCGTCGGCGGTCTGAATAAGGCGGGTACGGGAAAATACAGCATAGGCGGCGTGGAAACCGAAGTCGTCAAATATCGGGTGCGGCGCGGCGACGATACGGTAACGTATTTCTTCGCACCGTCCCTGAACAATATTCCGGCACAAATCGGCTATACCGACGACGGCAAAACCTATACGCTGAAGCTCAAATCGGTGCAGATCAACGGCCAGGCCGCCAAACCGTAAACCGGTTTTCGGGCGGTTTTTTGCCGTTTTGTCCATATTTCTGTATAAGCCGCTTGAAATTGTTTACAATAACGCCATATGCAGGGCGGTTTTAACGCTATTTTCAGGAATGACACTATGCAGGTTACATCAAAATGGATAGACGGAATGTGCTTTGTCGGCACGGCGGAAGGCGGGCACAGCGTCGTTATGGAGGGTTCGGCGGCGGAAGGTGCGGTCAGGCGCGGACCCAGCCCTTTGGAAATGCTGCTGTTGGGCGTGGCGGGTTGTTCGAGTATCGATGTGGTGATGATTGCCGAAAAACAGCGTCAGAAAGTAACTGACTGCCGTGCGACGGTAACGGCGAAACGGGCAGACGATGCGCCGCGCGTGTTTACTGAAATCCACATTCATTTCAAGGTAATCGGACATGATTTGAAAGAATCGGCCATTGAGCGCGCCGTTCAGATGTCTGCCGAAAAATACTGTTCGGCCTCGATTATGTTGGGCAAAGCGGCAAAGATTACCCATAGTTTTGAAACTGTCGAGGCGGAGAAATAAGTATCAGACGGCATCATGAGGAAAATATCCGATGCCGTCTGAAAGGAAAAGGAATGGCGGATAAGTCGGAAGTGCATAAAAAAGCAGATATATTCGGACTGCACCTCCCGAATATATCTGCCTGCTGTTTCCTCTTTATTCAGCCTTTATAATACTTGGACTTGTCGGGGTATTGTGCAGGCTTGATTCCGGATTGTCAACAATTTTCGGTCAAATTTTAAATGCCGCGTTTTAAAATGGTGCCCGCCTGCTTCTGCGGGCGGGCGGAAGGCGGGTATCTCGTTATTTTAAGCCATATATTAATTTGTTGAATTAAAATAAATTTGTGTAATACTTTAATTTCTCCGACACGATTTGAAACACAGCCGTCTTAAAACATCTTAAAAAACTTGAAAGCGTAAAAATACGGAAAACATCATGAACTTTGAAAACGACGACATTATCCATGCGCCGACCACGTCTTCCCTGATTCTCGAAGAGCGGCACGATTCGGAACTGTTCCGTGTTTACGCCCTGATTTTGGACGGCATTACCGATCAGGTGCTGCTGCCCGGCAAAAAGCTGACCGAATCCGAACTTTGCCGTCAGATGGTGTGTTCGCGCAACACCGTCCGCGGCGCGCTGTCGCTTTTGGCGCACGACAAGATTGTCGATTTGCAACCCAACAGGGGCGCGTTCGTCCACGTTCCCGATTTGAAAGAAATGCAGGATGTGTTCAATGCGCGCATCGAAATGGAGACGATGATTTTGAATATCCTCGCCGACCTGCCGGATTTGGAAACGCGCCTCAAGCCGCTTTATGCGATGATAAGGCGCGAAGAAGAGGCTTCCGGCAGAGGAGACCGCGTCGGCTGGAATCGCCTGTCCAATGCCTTCCACGTCGAACTGGCGCGCCTGGTGGGCAACGATGTGCTGTTCGACATTATGAACACGCTGTGCGCGCGGTCTTCCCTGATTGTCGCCGTGGCGGGCGTGCATCGCGAGGAAAAACACGCCATCAATACGCACACGCATTCCGAACACCGCGAAATCCTCGACCTGCTGCTGGCGGGCAGGCGCAACCGCGTGGTCAAAATCCTGCGCCGCCATTTGGGCAACTGTATGGAACGCTTGGAGCGGACCTTGGAGGATTGAATGCCTAATGGAGAGAAAACCGTCTGAATCAGATGTTCAGGCGGTTTTTTAATGGCGAACCTGATGCCGTCTGAAGCCGAAATGCGGCCCCGCAGTGGTCAGACGGCATCGACCCGCATTTTGCCGCAATCGGGGTATGGCTTCCCGAATGGGGCAAGGCATCGGATATGGCGTGCAGATGTTGCGGGCAGCCAGGCGTAAGGGCAGGGGAATATGGCATTTGATGCCGATGCGTTCCAATACGCGGGGCGCACATCGGGAACAAACCGCGTGCCGCACCAATCGTCGGTTTTCCGAACCAAGCCGTATCCCGCCATCCGAAAGGCGGGGTTCGACAGGTAAGGAAATATCAATTTATATTAATTTATCTGATGACATAAAAAGCTTTTTCGCCCGGTTGTTAAAAAGGTAGTTAAGAAAAGCAGTGAGCCTTTGATGGGGCGAGATAAGCGATCCCTTATTAGCGGGTGCGGGGGATATCCGTATCCCTGCAAACGGCAATGTTGCGAAGGGGGACAGGATTCCGGATACGGTGTTGGCGTCGAAGAATCATCAGAAGAATTATCAAAAGAATGATTTTGGTATGTCTAAAGGACAGGGAGTAGAGTCTTCTATACCTGTTCCTCAAGCTATCTCAATAAAAATTAAAAATCCAGATAAAACGGTTAGTGAAACTACTTATAAATCTAATCCTAAACATACTCTTGGTCAGTTAGGGTTTAAGTTTGATGCTGGTATTGAGCCAAAGAATTCAGTTCAATTAATTGAAAGCTCAGTACTGAGAGATCCCCTCATAATTTCCCCAAAGCGTAACCATGTGTGAATAAATTTTGAGCTAGTAGGGTTGCAGCCACGAGTAAGTCTTCCCTTGT
>NZ_CATQFT010000045.1:0-89699 GCF_958267405.1 Neisseria maigaei
TGATTATTGATTTTTGGCGAAACCATTTGATCATATGACAAGATGTGTATCTACCTTAACTTAATGATTTTGATAAAAATCATTAGGGGATTCATCAGTGCGGAGCGTGCTTCAGACGGCATCGGGGAAACGCAAAGGCTTCAGACGGCATTTTTGCCGCTTTATTTCAACGCGGCATCATAGCCGCCGTCTTCTACGGCTTCAATCAACGCCCCTGCATCGGTTTGCGCGGGGTCGTAGCCGACGGTCGCACTTTTGTTTTCAAGGCTGACTTCGACGCTAGCCACGCCTTTGACGCTTTCCAGTATCCGGGTAACGCTTTTGACGCAGCCGCCGCAGCTCATGCCACCGATGTCGAGGATAAGGGTTTCCATCATTTTTCCTTTCGTTGGTACTGCAATCTAACGGGCGTTATTGTAAGTCGGAGCGTGAACTTGGGCAAACGCGGAAACGGTGCGGCGGTTTGAAAAAATACGGACGCTTGCGCATAATGGCGGCAATTCCCATCAGGACAACAACAATGAACGCTTCACAAAAACCCTGGTTGAGCATCATTGCCTTGGCAATCGGCGCATTTATTTTCAACACGACCGAATACATCCCCATCGCGCTTTTGAGCGACATCGGACGAAGCTTCGGCATGGCGGCGACCGAAACGGGTGTGATGATTACGGTTTATGCGTGGATTGTCGCACTGACTTCGCTGCCGCTCATGCTGCTGACGCGCCATATGGAACGGCGCGGCCTGCTGCTGGTTCTGTTTGCGCTGTTTACCGTCAGCCATATCCTGTCGTTTGCCTCGTGGCGGTTTGAAATCCTGCTTGCCAGCCGCGTGGGGATTGCGCTGACGCACGCGGTGTTCTGGTCCATTACGGCTTCGCTGGCGGTACGCATCGCCCCTGTCGGAAAAGGGAATCAGGCATTGGGACTGCTCAGCACGGGGACGGTGATGGCGATGGTGGCGGGGATTCCGCTCGGGCGTATGGTCGGACAATATTTGGGCTGGCAGGCGAGTTTTCTGCTGATCGGCCTGTGTGCGGCGGCGGTTATGTCGGTCCTTGCCAAAAGCCTGCCGCCCCTGCCGAGTGTGAATACAGGTTCTTTAAGCAGCCTGCCCCTGCTTTTGAAACGGAAAAAACTGATGTTGCTGTATGCGATGACGGTACTGGTCATCACGGCGCACTTTACCGCATACAGCTACATCGAGCCCTTCGTCATCCAAATCGGCGGTTTCTCCGCGCGGCAGGTTACGGTGGTTCTGAGCCTGTACGGCCTGGCGGGTTTTGCCGCTTCGTACCTCTTCGGCAAATGGTTTGCCAAACATCCGCGCGCATTTTTGGCGGGCGCGGTATCGCTTATCGCCCTCTCTTCGGGGCTTTTGCTGCCTTTGGCGCATTTTCCTGCCGCCATTTACGCGCTGGTGTTCGTATGGGGGACGGCGATTGTGGTCGTCAGTCTGGGGATGGTTTCCAAAGTTTTGGATTTCGCCTCCGATGCCGCAGACCTTGCCAACTCGATTTACTCGGGGCTTTACAACGTCGGTATCGGCGGCGGCGCGCTGCTGGGGCATTGGGCTACGCAATACTCGGGCATTTCCTGCATCGGCATCGCCGGTATGTTTACGGCGGCGGCAGGTTTATGGGTATGCCTGAACCTGAACCGCCATATCCGAACCTGACTGCGCGATGCCGTCTGAAGCCCCTCCCGCCCTTCAGACGGCATTTTGATTGAAGAAATATCCGCCCCTGCTTAAAATAACGAGCTTTGCCGTGTTTTAACGCCTATTTTTTGTTCCAAGGATGGTTTATGCCGCTGCTGTCTGTCGAATTCGCACTGTTTTTTCTCGCCTTCCTGCCGCTTTACTGGGGCTTGGCGAAATACCCGTCCGTCCAAAACCTGCTGCTTCTGGCTGCCGGTATGGGCTGGCTCTACCATATCGGCCCCGTATTTGCGGCAATCATCGTCCTTTATTCCTCCTGCGTGTACCTTTTGGGCGAACTGCTCCGTTCCGATCGCGAAAGTACGCGCCGTTTCTGGCTGGGGTGCGGCATTGCCGCCTCGCTGACCGTCTTGGGCTTTTTCAAATATTTCGATTTTTTCCGCCCGCTGATTGCACAATATGCCGGACAAGGCGGCGCAATCGACATCCTGATGCCGCTGGGGCTTTCGTATTACACCTTCCAGTCGATCGCCTATCTGGTTTACTGCTTCCGTGCGCCGCACGCCGCGCGTTTCGGGTGGCACGAGCTGCTGCTGCACCTGAGTTTCTTTCCCACCGTTACCTCCGGCCCGATTATCCGCGCCGCCGCATTCAAAAGCGCGGACGGCGAACAGGCGGGCGCACTGGCGCAAATCCGCACCCGCCAACCGCGCTCACCCGTCCGCCCCGCACTCGCCGTTTCCCTGATTCTGCTGGGTATTGCCAAAAAATGGTGGCTGGCGGGGATGCTGGCGGAAAACTGGGTGTCGCCCGTATTTGAAAACCCCGCCCAATTCGACGGCTGGGGCGTATTGGCGGGCGTGTACGGCTATACCTTCCAACTCTTTTTAGACTTTTCCGGATATTCCGACTTGGTTATCGGCATGGCAATGCTGCTGGGCTTTAGGCTGCCCAAAAACTTCTCCGCACCGCTTCGTGCTTTAAACATCCGCGCATTTTGGGACAAATGGCACATCAGCCTTTCCACCTGGATACGCGACTACATCTACATCCCCTTGGGCGGCAGCAAAAAAGGCTTTTTACGGACACAGCTCAACCTGATGGCGGCAATGGTGCTCTCGGGCATCTGGCACGGCTACGGCTGGAACTTCCTCATTTGGGGCGCGCTGCACGGCACGGCACTGGTGCTGCTCAACACGGGCGACCGCTATTTCGGACGCGACGCACTATGCCGTCTGAAATACCTTGCGCCGCTCTCGTGGCTCATTACCTTCCATTTTGTCTGCCTGACCTTCGTCGTCTTCAATACCGCAAACCCCGACGATGCCGGCGCGGTTTTCAGTGCCCTCTTTGCTAATGCCAACGGCTGGAATGCGCCGCAACAGGCAAACATGCTGCTGCTTGCCTCGTTTGCATCCGTCATGCTGCTCTACCCTTACCTGCAACGCGCTTTCGACGGTGTGGTCAAAGGTTTGGAAAAAATCCCGATGTGGCTGTGGTTTATCCCCGTTTCCGCCGTCCTGCTGCTGATTATCGTATTCGCCCCTTCGGGGATACCCGGCTTTATTTATGCCAATTTTTAAGGGTTTGGACATGAAACACTTTCTTTCCCTTTTCGCCTCCATACTGATGTCTGCCCTGATTGCCGCGTGGTTTGCCCAAAACCCCATCAACGCCTACTGGCAGCAGACCTACCACCGCAACAGCCCGCTCGAACCGCTTGCCGCCTACGGATGGTGGCAAACCGGTGCGGCGTTGCAAGAAAACGCCTACGCCTTTTCAGACGGCATCAAAGCCTTCCTGTCCGGCGAAACGCCGTCGACGGCTCAAGGCGGCGGTTCGACAGATATGCCGTCTGAAGCCGCCGCATCCGAAGCCGTCCCTCAAACCGGTGAAACAGAATGGAAACAAGACACCGAAGCCGCCGCCGTCCGCAGCGGCGACAAAGTCTTTTTTGCCGGCGATTCGCTGATGCAGGGTGTTGCACCCTTCGTGCAAAAAAGCCTGAAACAGCAATACGGCATCGAATCCGTCAACCTCAGCAAACAAAGCACAGGGCTGTCCTACCCCTCATTCTTCGACTGGCCGAAAACGATTGAAGAAACCCTGCAAAAACATCCCGAAATCAGCGTGCTCGCCGTCTTCCTCGGTCCGAACGACCCGTGGGATTTTCCCGTCGGCAAACGCTACCTCAAATTCGCTTCCGACGAATGGGCGCAAGAATACCTGAAACGCGTCGACCGCATCCTTGAAGCCGCACACACGCACCACGTCCAAGTCGTCTGGCTCGGCATCCCCTACATGAAAAAAGCCAAGCTAGACGGGCAGATGCGCTACCTCGACAAACTGCTTTCGGAACATTTGGAAGGCAAAATCATCCTGATTCCCACCGCGCACACCCTGAGCGGCGGAGAAGACCGCTACACCGACTCCGTCAACATCGACGGCAAATCCGTCCGCTACCGCAGTAAAGACGGCATACACTTTACCGCCGAAGGACAAAAACTGCTGGCGGAAAAAATAATGGAAAAACTCACTTTTACACCAGGCCGACAACCATGAACCTCAGACACTTCATCACATTTTCCGCCCTGTTCGCCGCAACCCAGGCAAACGCCCTGCCCGTTGCCTCCGTCAGCCTCGACACCGTTACCGTTTCCCCGTCCGCGCCCTACACCGGCGAAGACGGCCTCTTGACCGATTACAGCAACGCCGCCGCCTCGCCTTGGATGAAAAAACTCCAATCCGTCGCACAAGGCAGCGGCGAAACCTTCCGCATCCTGCAAATCGGCGACTCGCATACCGCCGGCGACTTCTTTACTGACACCCTGCGCAAACGCCTGCAAAAAACATGGGGCGACGGCGGCATAGGCTGGGTTTACCCCGCCAACGTCAAAGGGCAGCGTATGGCGGCCGTCCGTTACAGCGGCAACTGGCAAAGCCTCAACAGCCGAAGTGCCGCAGCAGACTTCCCCCTCGGCGGCATCCTCGCCCAAACCGGCAGCGGCGGCAGTATGACCCTGACCGCATCGGACGGCACGGCAGGCAGGCAGCGCGTTTCCCTGTTTGCCAAGCCCCTGCTCGCCGAACAAACCCTGACCGTCAACGGCAACGCCGTCCCCGCCAACGGCGGCGGCTGGCAGGTACTGGACACCCGCGCGGCACTGCCCCTGACCATACACACCGAAATGCCGTGGGACATCGGCTTCATCAATATCGAAAACCCAGCCGGCGGCGTTACCGTTTCTGCGATGGGCATCAACGGCGCACAATTGACCCAATGGTCGAAATGGCGTACCGGCCGGATGGGCGACCTTGCCCAAACCGGCGCCGACCTGGTCATCCTCGCCTATGGTACCAACGAAGCCTTCGGCGACAACATCGACATTGCCGATACCGAACAAAAATGGCTGGATACCGTCCGCCAAATCCGCGACAGCCTGCCCGCCGCCGGCATCCTCATCATCGGCGCACCCGAATCCCTGAAAAACACGCTCGGCGTATGCGGCACACGCCCCGTCCGCCTGACCGAAGTCCAACAGATGCAGCGGCGCGTCGCCCGTCAGGGGCAGACGATGTTTTGGTCTTGGCAAAACGCGATGGGCGGCGTTTGCAGTATGAAAAACTGGCTCAACCAAGGATGGGCCGCCAAAGACGGCGTACACTTCTCCGCCAAAGGCTACCGGCGCGCGGCGGAAATGCTCGCCGACAGCCTCGAAGAACTCGTCCGCTCCGCACACGCAAAACCGTAAACCCAAGACTTTCAGACGACATGAAAAATACAGATGCCTTCTGAAAATACTGTAAATAGAAAACATCAAGGAAACAATATGATTATTAAAGATTCTGATAATCGGGAAAATGATTTGTCGGAATTAAACCGGCTGCTTGAGTTGCCACAGCTGTCCCAAGAGCAGAAAAATCAGATTCAGAGAGAAATCCGCAACATCCAGTCTGGATTAAAAGGTGAAAAAGAAGCTGCTTATCAAATCAACTTCCTCTATGGAAACAACAAAAATTGGGCAGTCATTCATGATTTACGCTTAGAGTTGGAAGGACATTCCGCGCAGATTGATCACTTATTAATCAACCGTTTCTTAGAAATCTATGTTTGCGAAAGCAAACGGTTTGGCGAAGGTATTGCCATTAATGAATATGGGGAATTTTCGGCATTTTACCAAGGTAAACCCTATGGCATCGCTTCACCTATCGAACAAAACAACCGTCACCAGTTGTTTTTGTCCAGACTGTTCAGAAGCGACGAAATCGAACTGCCCGTCAGAATGGGGTTGAAAATGAAGCCCTCCCTGCACAGTCTTATTTTGGTTGCAAATTCTGCCATTATCCATCGGCCCAAGAACAGTCAAAATCCGAAAGAGTTGGAAAGAATTATTAAGAATGAGCAGTTGAAAAAACGGATTGACAAAGATATTGATGAAATCAGCCCATCTGCCTTTCTGCATCAAATGGCTTCCATGTCAAAAATTGTATCCGCAGACACGGTTATGGACTTAGCTCAAAAACTGGTCAAACTTCATAAACCGTTACAAATTGATTGGAAGGCGCGCTTTGGTATTGCGGAGCCAGAAAACACCCCTGAAACAAACCCTAAAGATAAAACACAGCCCATACCCGCTCGACGTTTGTTCTGCTGCTCATGCCATAAAACCGTTTCCGAGAATGTGGCTAAGTTTTGCTGGCAGAATAAAGTAAAATTCAACGGCAAAGTCTATTGTTTCACTTGCCAGAAAACTGTCGGACAAAAATAGTGTTTCAGACGGCATTCGCCTCAGGCATCGGAAGGACGGGGGCGAACCTCCGGCATACGGCGCAAAGGCGGCGTTTGATATGCCGTCTGAAGGCAAAGATGATAAACTGCCGCTTTCCGTTTTCAGACGGCATATTGTTTTCAAATGAGGGCGTTCGCCGTCCGCAACCATAAAGGAAGTTTCATGAACCGGACTTATGCCAATTTCTACGAAATGCTGACCGCCGCCTGCCGCAAAAACGGCAACGGCACGGCAGTGTTCGACGGCAAGGAAAAAACCGCCTACCGCGCGCTCAAGCAGGAAGCCGAAGCCGTTGCGGCGTATCTGCAAAATATCGGCGTGAAGTTCGGCGACACAGTCGCGCTGGCGGTTTCCAATTCCACAGAATTTATTACCGCCTATTTCGCCGTCTCCGCCATCGGCGCGGTCGCCGTGCCGATGAACACATTTTTGAAAAACAGCGAATACGCGTATATCCTGAACGACTGCAAGGCGCGCTTCCTGTTCGCCTCGGCCGGCCTGTCCAAAGAATTGGCGGGCTTGAAGGTGCAAACGCCCGTCGAAAAAATCATTTGGACGGGCCAAAGCCGGCCGGCCGGCGAAACGGCGGAAGGCGATGCCTTTTTTGAAGACGTGCGCCGCTTCCCCGAGAAACCCGACTTGGGCCGACAACCCCGGATAAATGATTTGGCACATATCATCTATACCTCCGGCACGACGGGGCATCCCAAAGGCGCGCTAATCAGCTACGCCAACCTGTTCGCCAACCTGAACGGCATCGAACGCATCTTTAAAATTTCCAAACGCGACCGCTTTATCGTTTTCCTGCCGATGTTCCACAGCTTCACGCTGACGGCTATGGTGCTGCTGCCGATTTATATGGCGTGTTCGATTATTTTGGTCAAATCCGTTTTCCCGTTTTCCAACGTTTTGAAACAGGCACTGCTCAAACGCGCGACCGTGTTTTTGGGCGTGCCCGCGATTTACACCGCGATGAGCAAGGCGAAAATCCCTTGGTATTTCAGATGGTTCAACCGCATCCGCCTGTTTATCAGCGGCGGCGCGCCTTTGGCGGAACAAACCATCCTCGATTTCAAAGCCAAGTTCCCCCGCGCCAAATTGCTGGAAGGCTACGGACTGAGCGAAGCCTCGCCCGTCGTCGCCGTCAATACGCCCGAGAGGCAAAAAGCCCGCAGCGTCGGCATCCCCCTTCCCGGTTTGGAAGTCAAAGCCGTCGATGAAGAATTGGTCGAAGTGCCGCGCGGCGAAGTGGGCGAACTGATCGTCAGAGGCGGTTCGGTGATGCGGGGCTACCTCAATATGCCTGCCGCCACCGATGAAACCATCGTCAACGGCTGGTTGAAAACGGGCGATTTCGTTACCATAGACGAAGACGGCTTCATCTTTATCGTCGACCGCAAAAAAGATTTGATTATTTCCAAAGGTCAAAATGTCTATCCGCGCGAGATCGAAGAGGAAATCTACAAACTCGATGCCGTCGAAGCCGCCGCCGTCATCGGCGTGAAAGACCGTTATGCCGACGAGGAAATCGTCGCCTTCGTCCAATTGAAGGAAGGTATGAATCTGGGCGAGGACGAAATCCGCCGCCACCTGCGTACCGTGCTGGCAAATTTCAAAATCCCCAAACAGATCCACTTTAAAGACGCGCTGCCGCGCAACGCTACGGGCAAAGTATTGAAACGGGTGCTGAAGGAGCAGTTTGAAGGAAACAAATGAACGCCGTGCCGTCTGAAGCCCCGTCCGGCAAAAAAATGCGGTGAATCAGATTCACCGCATTTTTTTTGGCAAACGCCGGAGAAAAGGCATTTACTCTGCCAATTCCACCTGCTCGTGCGCCATCAGTTCCTGACCGACATCATCCAACAACATCAAATAACGTTCGTAATTTTTCAAAATGTCGGCAATCAGCTCGTCCTTGTTCATATACTGCACATCGTACCCGACGCGCCCGTCGAAAAAATAAGCATAGGGTTTGTAAGTTGTCTGGTGCCGGATATGCGGCAGGTTGCCGTCGTTAATCAACTGGTCGGATACATCCTGCCCGACAGACTTAATCCCGTACATAAAATCGCGCATCGTCTCTTTCCGAATGACGAACTCGATTGCGGGCTCGTCCTGATGAAACATCTTATCGACCCGGACGCTCAAGCCGTATTCTTCCGAAAGCTCCCGTTGCAACTCGTGCATAGCGGGCGATGCGGTATGTTTGAGGAATTTTAAAATATCCTGCTCCTGCGTCTGGCTCATTATCCGCACCAGCCGTTCTTTCCACTTGCCGCCCGTCCAAAATACACTGGTAGGGTTAACCCGGGTCTCAAAATATTTCTTATCCGCACTCAAGCCTTTCCACAGGCTGAAACACATTATCAGCATCAGCAGGGCAAACGGCAGGGAAACAATCAGGGTCATAGACTGCAGGTTGCCTAACCCGCCCGAGCGCATCAGCAAAACGGCAACGGCAGACATCAGCACGCCCCACATAACCGCCTGCCACCGTGGCGCGCTCAAGCCTTTGTCCCGAGAGGTAATATTGTTCAGGACATAAATCCCGGAATCGGCAGAAGTTACAAAAAACAGGGAAATGACCAGCAGGCTGACGATGCTCGTCAATTCAGGCAGGGGGAGGTAATTAAAGAATTTAAAAAGCAGCGTTTCCGGAGAGGAGGTCATCTTTTCGAGCATTCCCCCCGCAACCCCGTCATTCAGCCAAATCGCCGTATTGCCGAAGACGGTAAACCACAAAACGCCGAACAGGCCGGGGATGAGCAAAACCCCGAAGACAAACTCGCGGATGGTGCGCCCCTTTGAAATACGCGCGATAAACAAACCCACAAACGGCGCCCAAGAACACCACCACGCCCAATAAAGCACCGTCCAAGACTCAAACCACGGCTTGTGTTCCCGTTCGTACGCATAAGTTTTAAAACTGAGGCGCACCAGATTTCCGAGGTAGTTCCCTATGTTGTCGCCGAATGCCGACAACAGGTAAACGGTGGGTCCCGCCGCCAAAACAAAAAACAGCAGCAAAAACGCAAGGCCCAGGTTCAACTCGCTCAACACCTTCACGCCCTTCCCCACGCCGGATATTGCCGAAACGACGGCGAGGGACATGACGGCGGCGATAATCAAAACCTGCACGCTGAAGCTGTTTTCGGCAATCCAGCCCATTTCCTGCAATCCGGCGCCCAGTTGCGAAGCCCCGAACCCCAATGTGGTGATGATGCCGAAAAAAGTAGCAAGCAACGCCATAATATCAATGGCATCGCCGAACCTTCCGGAAATTTTTTCTTTCAACAGGGGGTAAAAACAAGAACGCAGGGCAAGCGGCAGCTTGTAGCGGAAACCGAAATAAGCCAAAGCCAATGCAATCGTACCGTACACCGACCAAGCGTGAACGCCCCAATGGAACACCGTGTACAGCAATGCCTGCTGCTGCCTGTGTTCCGGCGTACCGGCCGTAATGTCCGAAAAATAATGCATCAACGGCTCTGCCACGCCGAAAAACATCAGACCCACGCCCATCCCGGCCGCAAACAGCATCGCCAGCCACGACAGGAAGCCGAATTCCGGCACATCTTCATCCCGTCCGAGCCTGATGTTTCCCAAACTGCTGACCGAGAGTATCAGCAGGAAACCTAGAAAAATGGAAAACGTTAAAACATAAAACCAGCTGAACTCGGTAAAAATGACTTCTTTTGCCCGGTCGAGCCACATCTGCACCTGATCCGGCACGGTTAAAACCAATACCACCAAAACACACACGAAAAACAAAGTCGTCAAAATAACCATCGGATTAAATGACGTTCGGCTTTCTATAAATTCAGACAGGGACAAACCTTCTCACTCCTTTGTTAAAAACAGACAAACCCGGTCATCGGGCAAAGCGGTCAAAACCTGCCGGCAAAATACCGGCTTCCGGATGACGAAATGCACAAACCGGCCGAAATTGTTATAATCGAAAAAATTAAAAATCAATACAGATTATTCTATCAGATTGATTTATCGATATTTATTATATCATTAATATAGTTTGATTTCAAACCGGCGGAAAATGCGCCGCCTTCCGCAGGCGCGCCCTCCCCGCCATCGGGGCGTTTAACGCCGGATTGCCGATGCGGTACAATGGCTGATATGAAGAAAATTACCCCTCAAAACCTGCGCCCCCTGCTTTCGGAAAGCTTGGGACATACCGATTTTGTCAACGTCCTCAACGCATTGATTAAATTTTTGCGCCGTGGCGGCAAAAAATGCGCGGGGGAGCGTTTCGACCTGATTATCGACACATTCAAACAAGACAGGGAATTGCTGTCCCGCTTCAGCCGGTGTTTTTACATCTGGCTCGCGCAAATACACATTTATCCGGCACTCATCAAACTCGGCATCTTCTCGCGCCACAGCTTTGCCCGGGAAATGGGCATACGTATATACGAACGCTTCAGCCCGTCATATAAAGATTTTGCCAACTTGGGCGAAGTCTTCCTTTATCTTTTTCATTCCGAAAACGACGACAAATGGCTGCAAACGCTCAATATCCGCCAATGGCTGGTTTTATACGAACTCATCCGGAGCCACGCCGAGCCGTCCAAATTGCAGACGGCGGGCATCCGCCTTGCCGATGCGCGTTTGCGCGCCATCGAAATGCTGTCTGTCTGGACGGCATCCGAAGCCATCGAACCCGACCTCATCCGCATCGCCCCGCGCCTGCTGGAAGCCGATTCTTCCTTCGTCGCCCTCCAACGCGAAACCGCCAAACTGGTCGAACACTACCGCAACGGCACCACGCCTTACGACACCGCCCACCTCGAAGTGATGTTCGACCAATGTTTCAGCCAGATTGACTATTTGCGCCGCAAAGGGACGGGCGCCGGCTCCGGTTCGTCGGTCAAAGTCGCCCACCTGCTCGAACGGCTCCGGCAGACCGTAGACCGTCTGAAGCTGCTTACCGACATCCAAACCGGTATCGGCAACAGCAACCGCCTGACCATCGCGCTGATGAACTCCCTCATCTACGCGGCAGTCGAACAATACAGCACCCGCCACCTGCGCCGCAGCAGCATCCGTATGCTCGCCCGCAGCATTACCGAAAACAAAAGCCACCACGGCGAACACTACATTACCCGCAACCGCAAAGAATATTTCAAAATGTTCTACTCGGCGGCAGGCGGCGGCATCATCATCGCCCTGATGGCGCTGCTCAAAATCCGCATCGGCACACTCGGCCTCAGCCCCTTCCTCACTTCCTTGTCGGCGGGGTTCAACTACGGCATCGGCTTTATGATTATCCATATGCTGCACTGCACCGTCGCCACCAAACAGCCCGCGATGACTGCCGCCAGCTTTGCCGAACAGGTCGATCTCAACGAAGGCGGCAAAGCGGTGGACAACAAACTCGCCAAGCTCCTCATCGACGTATGCCGTTCCCAAAGCGTCGCCGTCTTCGGCAACGTTTCCATCGCCATCCTTTTGGCGTGCGCCATATCGTTCGGCTATGCCCATCTGTACCGGCTACCCATACTCGATGCCCACACCGCCGCCTACCAGTTCAAATCCATAGACATCATCAATCATCCGACCCTATGGTATGCCGCCATTGCAGGCCTGTGGCTGTTCTGCTCCGGCATCATCGCAGGTTTTTTCGACAACCGCGCCGACTACCTCAACCTGCGCCAACGCCTGCCCTTCAATCCCTTGTTGCGCAAAATCATGCGCCCCAAACCCCGCCGCGTCCTCGCCGCCTACATTCACAAACACTACGGCTCGCTGGTCGGCAACTTCATCTTCGGTATGCTCTTGGGCATGACCGGCTACTTCGGACACCTCCTCGGTCTGCCGCTGGACATCCGCCATGTCGCCTTCTCCTCTGCCAACCTCGGCTACGCCGCCGTCAGCGGCAACGTCGGCTTGGGCACATTCCTGCTCGGCATTTGCAGCGTCCTCGCCATCGGCCTGGTCAACCTATGCGTCAGCTTCAGCCTCGCCCTCTTCGTCGCCCTGCGCTCGCGCGGCACGAAAATCGGCAGCATCCGCAACCTGATCAAAAGTTTTTGGAATCAGATTAAAAGCAATCCCTGCATACTTTTCCTCCCGCCCGCCAAAGGACAGGGACACCCTCCTTCGGACAAGCCTTAACCGGCAATGCCGTCTGAAGCGGGCTTCGCCCCGAATACCACCCTGATGCGGAAATCCCCATAAAAGGATGCAAAAATGCCGTCCGAACCGAAACTTGGTTCAGACGGCATTTTATAGTGGATTAACAAAAATCAGGACAAGGCGACGAAGCCGCAGACAGTACAAATAGTACGGCAAGGCGAGGCAACGCCGTACTGGTTTAAAGTTAATCCACTATAAAAAACATTACAATCCCGGGCCGCCAAGCGAATTGGCAATGTCCCTGACCGCCGTTACATACATCCGGCTGTGGTTGTACTGCCATACCGTATAAAAATTGTTCAAGCCCAAATAATATTCAAACACACCGGGTGCGGTTTCCAGTTTGAACAAAACCGCCTTTTCATCATCTGCAAGCTCTTCGCCGGGGATGATGCCGTACGCCTTCAAATCCGCCACCGTCCGCGTCAGGGCGGTTTTTTCGCCAATGATTGCCTGGACATCCGCACCCGGGGCCAACGTCGCCGGCACCAGCATTTTGCCGCCCGTGCGCCAACCGTGCTGCTTCATATAATTGGCAACCGATGCCGCAACATCGCCGACGTTGCCCCATATGTCCCGATGTCCGTCCCCGTCATAATCCACCGCCCATTTCCGGTAGCTCGAAGGCATAAATTGCGGCATCCCCATCGCGCCCGCATAGCTGCCTTTAAAGGCGAAAACATCGCCGCCCTCTTCTTTTGCCAGCTTTAAAAGCTCGACCAATTCGTTTTGGAAGAACCCGGCGCGGCGGGGGTAATCGAAGCCTAAAGTCGCCAATGCGTCCGCCACCCGGAAACTGCCCGTATTTTTGCCGTAATTCGTTTCAATCCCGATAACCGCCACGATAAGCTCGGCAGGCACGCCGTATTTTTGTGCCACATCATCGACAACCGCGCGGTTTTCCGCATAAAACCGGCGCGCGCCGTGAAATTTCGCCCTGCCCGAATTTCCCGTGCGGAACTCATACCACGGACGCGATGTGGAAGGACGGTGCATAATATTGATGATGCCGGCCTTGTAAGCCGCTTTGTCAAAAAAATCCTGCCATTCCGCCCGGGAAAAATCCCCTTTCCCGACCTCATCGTCCACAAAACGGCGGACATTTGCATTGGCGGCAAACCCGCCCTCGGCGACCGGTACGGCTGCCGCGTCAAACGCGGGGCGGCTTTCTTTTTTCATTTCATCCGCGCGTGGGGCTTGGGCTTCATTTGCCCGAGACGGGCGGGCCTCCATCGCCGTACAGGCAGACAAAGCCGCCAAACAAATTGCCAACGGCAGTATTTTTCTCTTTTTCATCAATACGTTCCGAACAAATAAGGTAAGTGGGAAATGTAGCAAAACAAGGGCGTGGCGCGAAATGCGGCATCCGGCGTAATCGGCGGCTTTGCGGAATGCCGCGCGTTGCCTTTTGCACCGCCCGAAATCCGTGTGCCACCGCCAGAAATGCCGTCTGAAGGCACGTTCCCCCTTCAGACGGCATTGCCTGCTCCGTATTTGCCCGCTATCCGCAATATCGGCAGTCTAAGATGTCTTTGCGGATGTCGTTTGACAAGAAGGCTGCGGTGTCTTCGTGTTCCGCCTGTACGAAGGCGAAAAGTCGGGCGATAATTTTGCCGATGAAGACTTTTTGCAGGGCGCAGGCATCGGTCAGGGTGTGTTCCTGCAGGAAGCTGCGGATGTCTTCGGGTAAGGTGTAATCACGGGCGACGGCGGCAAAGCGGGCATCGGTTTGCAGGCGGTCGAGCAGGGTTTGGTTTTTGTCCAACCTGATGCCCGCTTCTTTTTCTTCGGCGGTGGCGCGGACGAACTGGTCGTAAATTTCGGCATAAAGCATATCGTTCGGGCCTTCAAAAATCGTGAAGGGGCGGATGTCGATAGCGATATTGCCGGCGGTGTGTCCGCGTTCAAAACCCTTCGCACCCAAGAGTTTTTGCAACATTTGCGCGGCGGCGTAAGTGTATTCCGTGGCGAGGGTTTTGATGATGTTCGCCTCCATCAGCTGATGGGCGACAGGCGCGACGGGCGAAACGGAATGGCAGACGTAGCGGTAAAGAATCTCGGAAACCTGATGGCGGCGTTGGATTTCGCGACGTTCGTAATCGACGAATCTGATGTCGTGGCGGACGTATCGGTTCAGGTTTTCAAGGATGTATTCCATAATGCCGTGCGTCATGCCGATCAGTTGCAGGCGGCTGCGGATAAAGATGTTTTGGAACGCGCGCAAACCGGCGGCGTCGCCCTGAGAGAGTTTCATCACGGCAGTTGCAGGCATTTCGGCATCGATGCGGTTGACGGCGTAACGGACGGCGCGCAGGCCTTCGGATGCGAGGGTTTCGCAGCGGATATATGTTTTGGGGACGAGCAGCAGGTCGATGACTTTGGCGAGTTTGCCGTTTTTGCGCTCTTTGGCGGCAACGAGGAGGAAGTCGCTTTGCGAGTTGCCCTGCCAGTATTTCGCGGCGTTGACGTAAATGGTTTTATCGTCGGTATATTCGTAGTAGGACTGCATTTCGCGGGCAATCGCCGCGCCAGAGGTTTCGGGTTCGGTAATGCCCAAACCGCCGCCCTCGCCTTTGAAAATCATCTCCAAACCTTGCGCGACTTGCGCTTCGCCGCCGAACTCTTGCAGAGGCTGCAACACCAGCGCGCCTTCGATGCCGGTACGCAGCGTAACGGGCACGCCGTAATGCCCCGCAATCCTCAAGACTTCTTGGATTTCAAACTGGCTGCCCTTGCGGCCGCCGTGTTTTTTGTCGAGGAAGGGCAACAGCAAACCCGCCTGCTTCAAGGCAAGCCATTTGTCTTCAGGCAGGTATTGCATGAGGTTAATGCCGTCTGAAAAAATGCGGCAGAATGCGGATTCGATGTGCTTTAAAAAAGCAGCCGTGTCCATAGTTGACGGCTGCGCGCTCGGTTCGGTGTGTATCATCGGCTTCCTCTGTCGGTTCCCATTAATCGGCGGCCGGTCAAACCGCCTGCCACAGTTTAGAGTTAATTTTCTAAACTTTATACCACAAACTTACCTAGGCAACAATGATTATCGGACAGCTTGAATAACTCACAACGCAGCAGCTGCAGCCGTTTCCAAATTTAATTATAAAATATTAAAAATAACATATTGATTTTTAATAAAAACTAATTGTTTACATTATATATATATAATGGCAACCGTACTGCTTTATTAAATCTTCCCAACCATTATGATGGAGGCTTAAATGCTGAATAAAAATCACTTAATTAACCCAAAAATGCCGATTAACCACCCATTACTTTCTCGATTAATTAAAGAAGTTGAGAATGAGCAGAAAACAGCGATGATGCTCAAATATGACCGCACGCACAACCGCCATAACCGTGGTCAGTAATATTAAGTTATGATTGATACTGTTTTATTGAAGGTCGCCAGTAGGTGTAATCTAAATTGCACCTACTGTTATGTGTACCATTTAGGTGATGACGGTTGGAAAGACAATCCCAAACTGCTTAGTGAAAAAGTTATTGATGATATTGAGGAATCTTTGTTTAATTTATACTCTTTTCAAGGAAAAAGTTTTGCGATTGTTCTTCATGGCGGCGAACCTTTTTTATTGCCAAAACATCGACTTGAATATTTATTGAAAAAATTGCGGCATAGATTGCCTGAATACACTACTGTTTCAATTCAAACTAATGGGCTTCTTCTTACAGAAGAATTGATTACACTTTGTTATACATATAACGTAACTATTTCTATCAGCTTGGATGGTCCGCAAAACATCAATGATGAAATGAGGCTGGATCATTTAGGACGTGGTTCATTTTACCGCATTATGGATAGTCTTCGCCTAATAAAAAATCATCCATTTTCAAATCAAGTTTTTACTGGTTGCTTGGCTGTTATTAACCCTTTAAGCAACCCTAAAGAGGTTTATAATTTTTTTAAAAAATTAAATATTCCAAGTGTTAATTTCTTAATGAGAGACGGCAATCATGACCGGTATCCCTTTGGGAAATCAAGTTTTGAATCATTAGAATATGGAAAATGGTTAGAATCTTTATGGAATTTATATTTCTATGACCCCAATCCTATCCCTATAGCATTTTTTGACAACTACATTAAACTGCTGATTGGAGGGTTTAGTTCGAAAGAGGGAACAGGAACTGAAACTTCAGGCATTTTGATTATTGACACAAATGGAGATATTACCAAGAACGATACCCTAAAAAGCACAAAGAATCGGGCAGACAGATTCGAGTGTTCGTGGAATGTATCCAAGAATAATTTAATAGAACTAATCCAATCTGATGAATTTAAGGATTACTTGGAACTTCAAAATCCAACATCAAAAAAATGTAAAAATTGTCGCTATTTGTCAATCTGTGGCGGTGGGATGCCCCTATATCGTTGGAGTGATAAAAACGGATTTGATAATCCATCCGTATTCTGCCAAGACCACATATATATCATTGAAACCATATCAAACACATTAGAAAAATATCTATGAAGATAAATACAAATAATATTCAATGCAATAAAATACCTTTTCCTCATGCTTTTTCTAAAAATCTTTTAGATGAGCAACAAGCAAAAGATATTTTAGAATGGTTGAAAATTGCCCCTTGGCATTTAACTATTACAGATTTCTACAGCCAGTACGAATTTTTACTTGATATACAGAATGTACCAAAAAACCTACAATTCTTGATTAGCGATGAAACAAAGCAAAGATTAAAGAATTTAATGGAGAATTTATTTTCATGTCAATTAAAGGATACTGTCGAGATAGTTGCCCATCGCTTATTAGACAATCAAATCATCAAAATTCACAATGATTACATTGAAGAAGCTGATTTTGAAACTGAATCGCATCGCCTGCTTATTCAACTAAACCACGGCTGGCCTGCTGATAATGGCGGATACTTAATGATTTTTAACAGCGAAGATCCACAGGATATAGCTAATATAATTTTACCGGAGCATCGAAGTATGTTCGCATTTGAAATATCAAGGGAATCTCATCACGCCGTTAGCAAAATTTATGCCGGTTGCCGCTACACCCTGATTTTTAATTTCTACAGAAATAAATAAATCTTATTTGATAAAACATGTTTCAACAAACAGGACGGCACATAAAAGCGTCGCCCTGTGTGCCGTCCTGAATGGGGGGGGCACTTTCACATCCGATTAGATTCTATTGCCATAAGTGGCAAGGCTTCAACCCAAAGCACTCCTTCCGATGAGGCGTAATATATAAGGAGTTGAGATAAAGATTATCTTCCCCCTTGATACTAATAATGCCGACATATTTTATATTTTCGTTTCTTAACCTCACTTTGCCTTGCCATTTGAAAAGCTGAAACTTACTATCCGGTAGCAAAGGTAGCGTTTTACACATCCTTTTTTCCCATAAAATCAAGTTTTCTTTGAGATACAAAAGCCGTTTAAAAAACCAGGCAAGTATCCTGTTCTTAATCTGTTAAAATTCCATCTATACAGCCTGACTAACCCTGAAGCGGCTCGAAATTTTTTCCGGCTGCCGCAAGCCATTATCCCTACGCCATGACCTACCCCATCCCCAAACCCCGTGAAAAATCCCGTTGGCTCAATCTGTCTCAAGGCTCGCTGCCGCTGGCTTTGGCGCGTTATCTGCCGCATAAGCAGCTCAAAGTCGTGCTGACCCAAGATGCGGAACAGGCGTTGCGCCTTCAGACGGCGTGGCGGTTTTTCCGCCCGCACGACACGGCGGTGTTCCTGCCGGACTGGGAAACGCTGCCTTACGAGCGTTTTTCGCCGCATCAGGATTTGGTGTCGGAACGGCTGTCGGCGTTGTGGCAAATTAAAAGCGGCGCGGCGGATGTGTTGTTTGTGCCGGTTGCCACGGCGATGCAGAAGCTGCCGCCCGTGCCGTTTTTGGCGGGGCGCACGTTTTGGCTGAAAACAGGGCAGACTTTGGATATAGGCCGTCTGAAAAGTGATTTGACAGATGCAGGTTATAACCATGTTTCCCATGTTGTCGCGGCGGGCGAATTTGCCGTGCGCGGCGGCATTGTCGATTTGTTCCCGATGGGCAGCGAAATGCCCTACCGCATCGATTTGTTTGACGATGAAATCGACAGCATCAAAACTTTTGACACCGAAACGCAGCGCACCATTTCCCCCGTTTCCGAAATCCGCCTGCTGCCGGCGCACGAGTTCCCCACCGACAGCAAGGCGCAAAAAATCTTCCGCAGCCGCTTCCGCGAGGAAGTCGATGGCAATCCGAACGATGCCGCCGTGTACAAAGCCGTCAGCAACGGCCACTTCGGCGCGGGCGTGGAATATTATCTGCCGCTGTTTTTTGAAAACGAGTTGGAAACGCTGTTTGACTATATCGGCGAGGATGCGCTGTTTGTCGCTTTGGGCGACGTTCACGCCGAGGCAAACCGCTTTTGGGGCGATGTCAAATCGCGTTACGCCATGGCGCAGGGCGACGAAACCTATCCGCCTTTGCTTCCACAGCATTTGTATCTCTCTGCCGATGTGTTCGCAGGTCGTCTGAAAAACTACGGACAAGTGCTGCCCGATGTTTCCAGCAAGGAACACACCCTGCCCGACCTTGCCGTCAACCGCCAATCCGACGAACCTTTGCAGGCATTGAAGGATTTTCAGACGGCGTTTGACGGGCGGATTTTGCTGTGCGCCGAAAGCTTGGGACGGCGCGAAACCATGCTCGGCTTCTTGCAGCAAAACGGTTTGAAAGCCAAACCTGTGTCCGACTGGCAGGGCTTTTTATCAGCGCACGAGCCGCTGATGATTACAGTCGCGCCATTGGCATACGGGTTTAAATTAGAAGATCAAAACATCGCGGTCATCACCGAATCTGACCTCTACCAATACGTTGCCCGTTCGCGCAAACATCATCGCAAGAAACACGCCGCCGTTTCAGACGGCCTGTTACGCGACCTTGCCGAAATCAACATCGGCGACCCCGTCGTACACGAAGAACACGGCATCGGGCGGTATATGGGCTTGGTAACGATGGACTTGGGCGGCGAAACCAACGAAATGATGTTGCTCGAATACGCGGGCGAAGCGCAGCTTTATGTGCCTGTTTCTCAACTGCATTTGATCAGCCGCTACTCCGGGCAGGCGCATGAAAATGTCGCCCTGCACAAGCTCGGCAGCGGCGCATGGAACAAGGCGAAGCGCAAGGCCGCCGAAAAAGCGCGCGATACCGCCGCCGAGTTGCTCAACCTCTACGCCCAGCGCGCCGCCCAATCGGGACACAAGTTTGAAATCAACGAGTTGGACTATCAGGCGTTTGCCGACGGCTTCGGCTACGAAGAAACCGAAGACCAGGCCGCCGCTATCGCCGCGGTGATTAAAGACCTGACGCAGGCGAAGCCGATGGACCGCCTTGTGTGCGGCGATGTCGGTTTCGGCAAAACCGAAGTCGCCCTGCGCGCCGCGTTTGTAGCGGTGATGGGCGGCAAACAGGTTGCCGTACTCGCCCCGACCACGCTTCTGGTCGAGCAGCACGCGCAAAATTTCGCCGACCGCTTCGCCGATTTCCCCGTGAAAGTCGCCAGCCTTTCGCGTTTCAACAACAGCAAAGCCACCAAAGCCGCGCTGGAAGGCATGGCGGACGGCACGGTCGACATCGTTATCGGCACGCACAAACTGGTACAGAACGATATAAAATTCAAAAATTTAGGCTTAGTGATTATCGATGAAGAACACCGCTTCGGCGTGCGCCAGAAAGAGCAGCTCAAACGCCTGCGTGCCAATGTCGACATCCTTACCATGACCGCCACGCCGATTCCGCGCACCCTCAGCATGGCGCTCGAAGGCCTGCGCGACTTTTCGCTGATTACCACCGCGCCCAGCCGCCGCCTCGCGGTCAAAACCTTTGTCAAACCCTTCAGCGAAGGCAGCGTGCGCGAAGCCGTGTTGCGCGAACTCAAACGCGGCGGACAAGTGTTTTTCCTGCACAATGAAGTGGATACCATCGAAAACATGCGTGAGCGGCTGGAAACCCTGCTGCCCGAAGCCCGCATCGGCGTGGCGCACGGACAACTGCGCGAGCGCGAGTTGGAACAAGTCATGCGCGACTTTTTGCAGCAAAGATTCAACGTCTTGCTCTGTTCCACCATCATCGAAACCGGCATCGACATCCCCAACGCCAATACCATCATCATCAACCGTGCCGACAAATTCGGGCTGGCGCAGCTGCACCAACTTCGCGGGCGCGTCGGCCGCAGCCACCACCAAGCCTATGCCTACCTGCTCACGCCCGAATACATCACCAAAGACGCAGAAAAACGCCTCGACGCCATCGCGGCGGCAGACGAACTCGGCGCAGGTTTCACCCTCGCCATGCAGGATTTGGAAATCCGCGGCGCAGGAGAAATCCTCGGCGAAGGACAATCCGGTGAAATGATACAGGTCGGCTTCACGCTCTACACCGAAATGCTCAAACAAGCCGTGCGCGACCTCAAAAAAGGCCGCCAGCCCGACCTCGACGCACCGCTGGGCATCACCACCGAAATCAAACTGCACAGCCCCGCCCTGCTGCCCGAAAGCTACTGCCCCGACATCCACGAACGGCTCGTCCTCTACAAACGCCTCGCTGTCTGCGAAACCGTGCAGCAAATCAACGCCATACACGAAGAACTCGTCGACCGCTTCGGTCTGCCCGAACAAGCCGTCAAAACCCTCATCGAAAGCCACCACTTACGGCTTGCTGCAAAAGAACTGGGCATCGATGCCATCGATGCTACAGGCGAAGCCGTAACCGTTACCTTCGGCAAACACCACTGTATCGACCCGACGGAGATTATCCTGCTGATTCAGACGGATAAAAAATACCGGCTGGCAGGGGCAGACAAATTGAGGTTTGCAGCGGAAATGGAAAACATCGAAGTCAGGATCAATACCGTCAAAAGCGTGCTAAAAATCCTGCAAAGCAAACGCCTGCCCAAAGGAAATTGATGTAACGATGCCGTCTGAAGAACACCGTTCAGACGGCATACAATCCCCCAATCCTCACCAAAAGGAACAATCATGTCGATTTTTCACCCCTATTTCCGACAACTGTCCACCGAAGGTTTTGACGGAGAAGAAGATGTCCTCTGGGAAGACGAGCTGACCGTCAAAGGCAATCTTGTCGAGGTATCCCTGTGGGCAGAAAATGAAAACCGCCTGCCAACCGAAACATTGGATGCATTTGCCGCCTTCCTGTCCGAATTGGAAAAAGCCGACGACGCTGCACGCGCCGCACTGACGGAATATTTGAAACGGGACAGCCGCTATATCGACTTTCACACCGAAGATACCCAAACAAGCCGCGATGCGGCAAAGTTTGTCCGCACAATGCAGTTGACCTATATCAGCCTATGGGCAGAAAGTCCGGCTTTTGCCGTTATGGATTATATGCCCGCCAATATGGAAAGCGACGGAATCCTTGCCGTCAAACTGCATTTGGACGGCAGCATTTTCTCAATCGATTGGGAGAGTTGAGCCGGATTGCCAATCGGCAAAAATAAAATGCCGTCTGAAAACAGCTTCCCTGCCCGAAGCCTTGCCATTATGAATTTGAAGGAAACTCCACTATAATACGGCATTCAGATTTTCAGACGGCATCCTGTCCGTCAGACCGCACACAAACCAAAAGGAAATACATGTTCCGTACTATGCTTGGCGGAAAAATCCACCGCGCCACCGTAACCGAAGCCGATTTGAACTACGTCGGCAGCATTACCGTCGATCAAGACCTGTTGGACGCGGCAGGCATCTATCCCAACGAAAAAGTCGCCATCGTCAACAACAACAACGGCGAACGTTTTGAAACCTATACCATTTCAGGCAAACGCGGCAGCGGCGTGGTCTGCCTGAACGGGGCGGCGGCAAGGCTGGTACAGAAAGGCGACATCGTCATCATTATGTCTTATATCCAACTTTCCGAACCGGAAATCGCCGTACACGAACCCAAAGTCGTCCTGGTGGACGGAAACAACAAAATCCGCGACATCATCTCCTATGAGCCGCCGCACACCGTACTGTAATCCCGCAACGGACATCGATTATGGATATTAAAATCAACGACATCACCCTCGGCAACAACTTGCCCTTCGTCCTATTCGGCGGCATCAACGTTTTGGAAGGCTTGGATTCCACCCTCCAAACCTGCGCGCATTATGTCGAAGTAACCCGAAAACTGGGCATTCCCTATATCTTTAAAGCCTCTTTCGACAAGGCAAACCGCTCCTCCATCCATTCTTATCGCGGCGTAGGCTTGGAAGAAGGCTTAAAGATTTTCGAAAAAGTCAAAGCAGAATTCGGCATCCCCGTCATTACCGACGTACACGAACCCTATCAGTGCCAACCCGTTGCCGAAGTGTGCGATGTCATCCAGCTTCCCGCATTCCTTGCGCGGCAGACCGATTTAGTAGTTGCCATGGCAAAAACCGACAACGTCGTCAACATCAAAAAACCCCAGTTCCTCAGCCCCTCTCAAATGAAAAACATTGTGGAAAAATTCCGCGAAGCCGGCAACGGGAAACTGATTTTATGCGAACGCGGCAGCAGCTTCGGCTACGACAACCTCGTTGTCGATATGCTCGGTTTCGGCGTGATGAAACAAACCTGCGGCAACCTGCCGGTTATTTTCGACGTTACCCATTCCCTGCAAACCCGCGATGCCGGTTCTGCCGCATCCGGCGGCCGTCGCGCACAGGCTTTGGATTTGGCACTTGCAGGCATGGCAACCCGCCTTGCCGGCCTGTTCCTCGAATCGCACCCCGATCCGAAACTGGCAAAATGCGACGGCCCCAGCGCGCTGCCGCTACACCTTTTAGAAGATTTTTTAATCCGCATCAAAGCATTGGACAATTTAATCAAATCACAACCGATTTTAACAATCGAATAACACGGTTTCGCCTTATGATGCAGACTTTCCGAAAAATCAGCCTGTATGCCGCAACCTTGTGGCTCGGTATGCAGATTATGACGGGTTATATCGCCGCGCCGGTGCTGTTCAAAATGCTGCCAAAAATGCAGGCGGGCGAAATTGCCGGCGTATTGTTCGACATCCTCTCTTGGAGCGGGCTTGCCGTTTGGGGCGCAGTACTGGCTGCCGCCTTTGCCGCCCTAACCCGGCGGCAAACCGCCCTGCTGCTTTTTTTATTGTCCGCCCTTGCCGCCAACCAATTTTTGGTTACCCCCGTTATCGAGGCGTTGAAATACGGGCATGAAAATTGGCTGTTGTCGGTTGTAGGCGGATCTTTCGGAATGTGGCACGGCATTTCCAGCATGATTTTCATGGCAGCCGCCCTACTTTCAGCAGTTTTAAGTTGGCGGCTTTCCGGCAAAAAGGCCGTCTGAAGCCCTCCCATTTTTTACCTCCCTTCACTTCACTTGGAGAACATTCATGAGCGCAATTGTTGATATTTTCGCCCGCGAAATTTTGGACTCACGCGGCAACCCCACAGTCGAGTGTGATGTATTGCTCGAATCCGGCGTAATGGGACGCGCAGCCGTACCGAGCGGCGCATCCACCGGTCAAAAAGAAGCTTTGGAACTGCGCGACGGCGACAAATCCCGCTATTCCGGCAAGGGCGTATTGAAGGCGGTCGAACACGTCAACAACCAAATCGCCCAAGCCCTCATCGGTATCGATGCCAACGAGCAATCTTATATCGATCAAATTATGATTGAATTGGACGGTACTGAAAACAAAGGCAATTTGGGTGCGAATGCGACTTTGGCGGTCTCTATGGCGGTTGCACGCGCCGCTGCCGAAGACTCAGGCCTGCCGCTTTACCGCTACTTGGGCGGCGCAGGCCCGATGTCCCTGCCCGTACCGATGATGAACGTCATCAACGGCGGCGAACACGCCAACAACAGCCTGAACATCCAAGAGTTTATGATTATGCCCGTCGGCGCAAAATCCTTCCGCGAAGCGTTGCGCTGCGGTGCGGAAATCTTCCACGCTCTAAAAAAACTGTGCGACAGCAAAGGCTTCCCGACTACAGTCGGCGACGAAGGCGGTTTCGCCCCCAACCTGAACAGCCACAAAGAAGCCCTGCAACTGATGGTTGAAGCGACCGAAGCCGCAGGCTACAAAGCAGGCGAGGACGTATTGTTCGCCCTGGACTGCGCATCCAGCGAGTTCTACAAAGACAGCAAATACCACTTGGAAGCCGAAGGCCGCTCCTACACCAACGCGGAATTTGCCGAATACTTGGAAGGCTTGGTTAACGAATTCCCGATTATCTCCATCGAAGACGGGATGGATGAAAACGACTGGGAAGGCTGGAAACTGCTGACCGAAAAATTGGGCAAAAAAGTTCAATTGGTCGGCGACGACTTGTTCGTAACCAATCCGAAAATCCTTGCCGAAGGCATCGAAAAAGGCGTGGCAAACGCACTATTGGTCAAAGTCAACCAAATCGGTACTTTGAGCGAAACCCTGAAAGCCGTCGATTTGGCAAAACGCAACCGCTACGCCAGCGTAATGAGCCACCGCTCCGGCGAAACCGAAGACAGCACCATTGCCGACTTGGCAGTCGCCACCAACTGTATGCAGATCAAAACCGGATCTTTGAGCCGTTCCGACCGCATGGCAAAATACAACCAACTGCTGCGTATCGAGGAAGAATTGGCGGAAGCCGCCTACTACCCTGGCAAAGCCGCATTCTACCAACTGGGCAAATAAGAAAAGGTTAAGGTATGAAGTGGGTAACTGTCGTTTTATCCTTCGCACTTGTCTGTTGCCAATACAGCCTGTGGTTCAGCAAAGGCAGCATCGGACGCAACAGCAGTCTGAGAGAACAGATTGCCGTTCAAGAAGAAAAAAACCAGACGCTCGCCCTACGCAATCATTCCCTTGCCGCCGAAGTCTATGATTTGGAAAACGGTCAAGAAG
This sequence comes from Neisseria maigaei, assembly GCF_958267405.1. Taxonomy (NCBI): domain Bacteria; kingdom Pseudomonadati; phylum Pseudomonadota; class Betaproteobacteria; order Neisseriales; family Neisseriaceae; genus Neisseria; species Neisseria maigaei. Next base: position 25,485 of record NZ_CATQFT010000045.1, read on the forward strand.
CCATTTCGGAAATCGCCCGGGTAGAACTGGGTTATATCCAAGACGGCGAAACCTTTTACCGACTCATCAGGCATAACCGGTAATACCGTCAAAAAGCCGTCCGAACCAATGTTCGGACGGCTTTTATTTCAGCAAACTGTCAGACAGCGCCTCATCCTCCCCCGCCAAACCGCAATCCAGCCTGACATCCCCCTCGACGTAACAGCAGCACGGCAGTATCTCGTCCCGCCCCAAAAAAGCCAAAGGCGGCTCCCGATAAGTAACGCTTCCCTCCAAAATCTTTACCCGGCACGATCCGCAATATCCGCTTCGGCACTGATATTCCACCATATGCCCCGTCCGTTCCAAGCCTTCCAACAAGGTCTCACCCTCCAAGAGCTCAAAAAGACCCTTATTCGTACCAATGTGCGCCATTTCCAACCAATCAAAAATATAGTGGATTAAATTTAAACCAGTACGGCGTTGCCTCGCCTTGCCGTACTATCTGTACTGTCTGCGGCTTCGTCGCCTTGTCCTGATTTAAATTTAATCCACTATAAAAGGAACAATAACCGATCCTACCCGCTGTTTTTCCCATCATACAACATACAAATGCCGTCTGAAACATCCGGCTTCAGACGGCATTTTTTTCAAAAAAACGTTTACAACTCAAAATCGCCCAAATCATCCGTATTCACTTCAGAATCAATCTGACCGATCAAGTAAGAAGATATTTCCACTTCCTGCGGCGCGACCTGTACGTTGTCGGATGACAGCCACGCATTAATCCACGGAATCGGGTTTTGATTTGCGCCTTCAAATCCGGCCGGCAAACCCACCGCCTGCATACGCAGATTGGTAATATATTCGACGTATTGGGATAAGATTTCTTTGTTTAAACCAATCATCGAACCGTCTTTAAACAAATATGCCGCCCATTCTTTTTCCTGTTCCGCCGCCTTTTTGAAGAGTCGGAAACATTCGTCCTGCAACTCGGCGGCAATCTCCGCCATTTCAGGATCATCGACACCCGAACGCATCAGATTAAGCATATGCTGCGTGCCGGTCAGGTGCAGGGCTTCGTCGCGGGCAATCAGTTTGATGATTTTGGCGTTGCCTTCCATCAACTCGCGCTCGGCAAAAGCAAACGAGCAGGCAAATGAAACGTAGAAACGGATGGCTTCCAACACGTTGACGCACATCAGGCAGAGATAGAGTTTTTTCTTCAACCCGCGCAAAGACACGGTAACGGGTTTGCCGCCGACATTGTGCACCCCTTCGCCCAACAGGTTGTAATACTGGGTGTATTCGATTAAGTCATCGTAATAGCAGGCAATGTCTTCGGCGCGGGCGGTAATATATTCGTTTTCGACAATATCATCAAACACGACCGACGGGTCATTCACAATATTGCGGATGATGTGGGTATAGCTGCGCGAATGGATGGTTTCGCTGAAGCTCCACGTTTCAATCCACGTTTCCAGCTCGGGAATCGAAACCAAAGGCAGCAAGGCAACATTCGGACTGCGCCCTTGGATGGAATCGAGCAGTGTTTGGTATTTCAGATTGCTGATGAAAATATGTTTTTCGTGTTCGGGCAGGTTCGCGTAGTCGATACGGTCGCGCGACACGTCGATTTCTTCCGGCCGCCAAAAAAACGACAGTTGTTTTTCAATCAGTTTTTCAAATACCTCGTATTTCTGCTGGTCATAACGGGCAACATTCACCGGCTGACCAAAAAACATCGGCTCTTTCAGCGCATCGTTTTTGGTTTTGGGGAAAGTACTGTATGACATGACTAGGTGTTCACAGGACACAGTTGAACCTCTCTATTTTGGTTTGTTTGGTTTTGGGCTGGAACGGTTTTCAGATGCCTTTATGGTATTTTTATAGTGTGGGTTAAAAATCAGAAAATTAATATAAAAATATTACTGTATACATTTTTTAAGGTATCCTGTAGAATATTCATATTCAATTTTCCATACATTATTATCATTTACCAAATTGAATGCCCTATGGCGAGGACCACTCAAACTATAACTATCATATCTATCATAACTATAACTTATGTCATAACCACCACTTGAATTTGATTTACCAGATCTTGAGTAATTAACATATAAATCCATATCAATACAATAACTAATTTTTGATTTTTTTAAATATTTTATAGATAAGATATGGCAATCAGCAAAATCAACATGTGTACCTATATTGTTATAGAAATTATATTCTTGGCAAATTTTATCTAAACTTTTCTTAGCTGCTTCAATAACATCTTGTGGTGGGTTATCTTCATAAAGTATATTCTCGCGTAAATTATCATAAATTTTTCCTAATGAATTATTAGAGGCGCTGTTAAAAGAAAAGAGAAAAACAATTACATATAATATTGTTTTTATTCTATCACTCATTAGTTACCTCTTATCAAAAATTATTCCATATATTTATTCTATTATGTTTAATTGAAATATAATCACTTAATATAATAGATCCAAATATTTGTTAAATTATGAAACAATTTAATTTCTATTTCGGAATTATATGTTAATTTATTTTTCATCACTGGAATTATCAAATTTGTCTTTGAAATGGGTTTTAGCTGCGTTTTCAGACGATCTTTTTCAGGTGGCCTGTGAGACCGTCTGAAAGGCTACCTGCAAATTATCGGGTGTCGGATACGAATATTCGAACTAAGGGGCTGGGTTAAAACCCAGCCTACACGGCGGTTAAATCTTACAAGCCCCACCGGCACAACCGTCATCCTGAATATCAGCCTGCGTATCGTCCGCGCCGTCGCGGGTGTTGTGGTAGTACAGGGTTTTGACACCGTATTTGTAGGCGGTCAGCAGGTCTTTGAGCATTTGTTTCATGGAAACTTTGTTGCCCTCAAATTTGCCCGGGTCGTAGGCGGTATTGGCGGAAATTGCCTGATCAACGAATTTTTGCATCACGCCGACAAGTTTCAGGTAGCCTTCGTTGCCGGGAAGCTGCCACAGGGTTTCGTAGGCATTCTTCAGGGTTTCAAACTCCGGCACGACTTGTTTCAAAATGCCGTCTTTCGATGCTTTGACCGTTACCAATCCGCGCGGCGGCTCGATGCCGTTGGTGGCGTTGGCGATTTGCGAACTGGTTTCAGACGGCATGAGTGCGGTTAGAGTAGAGTTACGCAGGCCGTATTTGACAATGTCGGCACGCAGGCTTTCCCAGTCGTAGTGCAAAGGCTCGTTACACACGGCATCCAAGTCTTTTTTGTAGGTGTCAATAGGTAGTTTACCTTGAGAATAAACGGTTTGGTTGAAGAGCAGACACGCGCCGTATTCTTTGGCAAGGTTTACCGATGCTTTGAGCAGGTAATACTGCATGGCTTCAAAGGTACGGTGGGTCAGGCCGAGCGCGGAGCCGTCGCTGTAGCGGACGCCGTTTTTCGCCAAATAATATGCATAGTTGATCACGCCGATACCGAGCGAACGGCGACCCATAGTGGAGGTACGCGCGGCCTCTACCGGATAACCCTGATAATCTAAAAGTGCATCGAGTGCGCGCACGGTCAAATCGGCAAGCCCTTCCAATTCGTCCAAGCTGTTCAATGCGCCCAAGTTGAAGGCGGACAGGGTACACAGGGCGATTTCGCCGTCAGGGTCGTTGATGTTGTCCAGAGGTTTGGTCGGCAGCGCGATTTCCATACACAGGTTGGACTGGTGCACGGGGGCGACGCGCGGATCGAACGGGCTGTGCGTATTGCAGTGATCGACGTTTTGGATGTAGATGCGCCCGGTTCCGGCACGCTCCTGCATCAGCGTGGAAAACAGGTCGGCAGCCGGAATGATACGCTTGCGGATGTTCGGGTCTTGCTCGTATTTCGTATAGAGCCGCTCAAATTCGTCTTGGTCGGCAAAAAACGCTTCGTACAACCCCGGAACCTCGTTGGGCGAAAACAGCGTAATATTGCCGCCCTTAATCAGGCGGGTATAGAGCAGGCGGTTGATTTGCACGCCGTAGTCCAATTGACGGATACGGTTGTCTTCCACACCGCGATTGTTTTTCAACACCAGCAGGCTTTCGGCTTCGATGTGCCACAAGGGGTAGAACAAGGTTGCCGCGCCGCCGCGCACGCCGCCTTGCGAACAGGATTTGACCGCCGCCTGAAACATTTTGAAAAACGGAATGCAGCCGGTATGCCGGGCTTCGCCGCCCCGTATTTCGCTGTCCAAACCGCGGATACGTCCGGCATTGATGCCGATACCCGCGCGTTGGGAAACGTATTTCACAATCGCGCTGGTAGTGGCGTTGATGGAATCCAGGCTGTCGTCGCATTCAATCAGCACACAGCTTGAGAACTGGCGCGTAGGCGTACGCACGCCGCTCATAATCGGCGTGGGCAGCGATACTTTAAATGTGGAAACGGCATCGTAAAAACGTTTGACGTAACCCAAGCGTGCCTCTTTCGGGTATTTGCTGAAAAGGCACATCGCCACCAAAACATATAAGAACTGCGGCGTTTCGTAAATCTGGCGGGTAACGCGGTTCTGTACCAGATATTTGCCTTCGAGCTGTTTGACGGCGGCATAGGAAAAGGACATATCGCGTTCGTGGTCGATATAGGCGTTCAGTTCGTCAAATTCTTCGCGGCTGTAATCCTCAAGGATATGCCTGTCGTATTTTCCGGCATCGGTAAGTTTTTTAACGTGGTCGTAAAGGTGCGGCGGCTCGTATTCGCCGTAGGCTATTTTACGCAGATGGAAAATCGCCAAACGTGCTGCAAGGTATTGGTAGTCCGGGGTATCTTCCGAAATTAAATCGGCAGCGGCTTTGATGATGGTTTCGTGGATGTCGTCGGTGCGGATACCGTTGTAGAACTGGATGTGCGATTTCAACTCGACCTGCGACACGGAAACATTTTCCAATCCTTCCGCCGCCCAAGTAACGACACGGTGAATCTTATCCAAATCAATGGCTTCCAATCTTCCGTCTCGTTTGGTTACTTTCAAATCAGTCGGTGTATTCATCGCTTCCTCTTCCACTCTTGATATTCAAGACACGGTCTTTTCAAATAAATTAAGGCAGACAATATAGTGGATTTTTGGCATTTTCTCCAGTCTTGACAACGGTTGTATTTTTCAGTTTCAGGCAATGCGCGATAAAACTCGCCTGTCGTATTTTTCCTATAATATTTGTTTTATCTGATAATTCTTTACCGATAAAAAACGGGTAAATTTTTTGCCTTTTGACCGGCTCCGGCTACAAGGCGATGAAATAAGGATTTTCCGACGAAAAAGGAAAGCTTCCGGTTTTCTGCCCCTGCAAATTGTTAAATTTTGCAAAGTATGATTTTGCCGCGCCGCCGCCGAAAAATTCCATTTTCTTACCGATTGGAATTTATTATTGAGATTAATGTGTTATTTGAATCTGCATATCAATCGGCAAGTTTTGTCGGCTGAATGAGTCTGAAACTGCCGACAATTTGCCCGTTCCATCCTTCCATCCTATACTGGAAAGAATTACAAACTGAAAGGATCGTCATGTCTGTCAAAAAGATGCTTGCCATACTGTTGTCTGCAATATTGGGACTGGTATCGACAACTGCCGCTGCCGGTACGTCAGAATCCGCCCACCGACATACTAAACATATCCGCAAGGCAAACAAGCAGATGCTGCACCCCGAATGCAGGAAATATTTGGAACGCCGTGCCGCGTGGTACCGATCGCAAGGCAACGTGCAGGAATTGCGCGAAAACAAAAAGGCGCGCAAAGCATTCCGCTCCCTGCCTTATAAGGAACAGAAAACCCAATGCCGGGCGGCTTATGAGGCTTTCGATGATTTCGACGGCGGCAGGTTCCGCCGTTAATCCCATATAAAATATGCCGTCTGAACACAGGTTCAGACGGCATTTTCCATAGATACAACAAACTATCCTTACGCCATTTCGTTTGAGGTGCTCCCGTTGCCGCAGCCTTAATATAGTGGATTAACAAAAATCAGGACAAGGCGACGAAGCCGCAGACAATACAAATAGTACGGAACCGATTCACTTGGTGCTTCAGCACCTTAGAGAATCGTTCTCTTTGAGCTAAGGCGAGGCAACGCTGTACTGGTTTAAATTTAATCCACTATACATCCGCAAAAGCGAATCATACTGCCACATTCCGGCAACCGGTTTCAGACGGCAACATCCGCATCGCCGGCGACAACGGCACGGATGCTTTCTTCGATTTTATCCTTTAAAGTATAACGGTCTTCGCTTTCCGCCGCGTCCGCCACGCAAACGAAATCGACTTTGATGGTCAGTTTTTTCATGGACACGATGCGCCACAGGCAGGTCGGCAAACCGACATCGGCATACGACGGACGGGCCGTCCTTTTTCCCGTTTCGTCATAATAACGCAGCGCGACCGCCAAAACCTTTGCCCCCGCGTCGATGGCAGATTGGAACAGCGCGGCTTTAAACGGCAGAAGCCCCAAGCCCGAAGAAGTCCGCGCCTCAGGGAAAAAACTGACGTTTTGACCGTGTTGCAAGGTTTCGCAGACGGCGCGGTTAATCGGTTCGATGTCGCGCCGCGAATTGCGGTTGATGAACACCGTTCCCGCATTCTGCCCCATCTTGCCCAATACCGGCCAGCTTTTGATTTCCTGCTTGGCGATAAAGCTGCTCGGATAAACCGCACTCATCGCGAAAATATCCAGCCAAGACACGTGGTTGGCGGCAACCAAGACACCGTTCGGATGTTCGGGTGCGGGCCTGCCCACCTCCAATCCGATATCCAAAGCCGACAAAGCCCCCCTGCCCAATTCGATTACCGCCCGATTGCGCGACTCTGGACAGCCGCCGTCAATACCGCGCAGGTTTTTGCCGGTTTTGAACAGCCAGACCGTCAAGCGGCACAAGCGACGCAAACGTGTAAAAAATGAAGCTTTATTTGAAGACATGAGCAATTCTTTCCCGATAATCGGTGTTTGTTGTTGAAACGTTCGGACGGCATACCGATAAAATGCCGTCTGAAACCGTGTTCCGCCCTATTTCTGACAGTTCGGGCAATAAAACGTGCCGCGCTGCCCCAAAGTTTCTTTCACAATCAAGCCGCCGCACCGGGGGCACGGCTGATTGTGCCGCCCATACACCGTATATTCCTGTTGGAAGTAGCCGCTTTTGCCGTCGCTGTCCACAAAATCCCTCAAGGTGCTGCCGCCCGTTTCAATGGCGCGCCGCAACACCGCTTTGACGGTTTCAACCAAAAGCGCGAACTCTTTCTTTTTCAGGCGGTTGGCAGGACGGCGGGGCGAAATGCCCGCCCTAAACAGGCTCTCGTTGGCATAAATATTGCCCACGCCGACCACGACGGCATTGTCCATCAGGGCAAGTTTGACCGCGCGTTTCTGCGCCTTCAGCCCCGCATACAGATAATCCGTGCAAAATGCCTCCGACAAAGGCTCCGGCCCCAGTTTTTCCAACAGCGGATGATGTTCTTCGATTCCCTCATACCAAAGTATCGCGCCGAACTTTCTCGGATCGCGGTAACGCATGACCGTGCCGTCTGAAAACACAATATCGACGTGATCGTGCCTGTCCGGCCTGCCGATACGTCCGTCCGACGGCGTAAAAATCCGCAAACTGCCCGACATCCCCAAGTGAATCAGCAGTACGCCCGTTTGAAAGCGGATAAGCAGGTATTTCGCCCTCCTGCCGCAGGACAAAACCTGCCGGCCGGACAAAATCTCCCCCAAATCGGGATTGACCTGCCAGCGCAGCTTCGATTGGCGCAATATCACGGCTTCCACCGTTTTCCCTTCAATATGCGGCGCGATGCCGCGCAACGTCGTTTCCACTTCCGGCAATTCCGGCATAACCCCTCCCGACATTTTTTCTGACAGATGCCGTCTGAGAGACGGCTGTCCCTAATCCGCAACCCTTGCCGCACCCGCCGCAAGGGCTTTGCCGCCCAAATACCCGTCCCACGCGGGCAGGGGCATTACGCCCGCCGCCCTTTTGACCAAAACCAAGCCGTACACTGCGGCACATTGCGGCCACCAGCGGTCGCCCGCCTTTTCCATAAACTGCCAAAAATGTATTTGCCCGGGCGACGAAACCGGCGGCAGATACACCATAAATTTCCCAAGTTCGATATCAAAACCGGTGTCGGCAAGCTGTCTTTTCAGCCCGCGAAGCGTCAGGCAGAAGCGTTTTTCCGACAGGCGTTCGCCGTCAAACCAACGGCTGAATCCCCAAAGCGAATGCGGATTAAAACCCGTCAGCATCACACGCCCGGACGGTTTCAATATCCGGTGCGCCTCGGACAAGATTTGCGAAGGTGCGCCGCATTCCAGCGTATGCGGAAAAAGCAGCATATCCGCAGAAACATCCGCCAAAGCCATATTCTCCGCCGACATCGACATATCTCGCGGCACACAGACAACATCTTCAGACGGCATCAGCCACCTGCCGCCCACCTGAACCGCACACATTCCCGAAAAACGGTATGAATCCAGATACCGCCCGAAGAAGTCCTGTTCCAATTTTGCAACATACCGCCCCATCGCCGTATCTTCAAACCATGCATCCATATTGCGTCCGTTTCAAACAGATTGCCTACCGATATTCTATTCCAAACAGAATTTCTGTCAAAAAACACATCGGCCGCCCACTTCCGAATCCGCATAAAGTTCCTGTAAAACTTGACGCTTTTTCAGTCAAACAGTACCATCGGACGATAAAATATGTTTATCCTCCCGATATAGATTATGTCCAAACTCAAAACCATCGTACTGACCGCTTCGGGTCTGTCCGTTTGTCCGGGTTTCCTATACGCCCAAAACACCTCATCACACCAAATCGGTTTGGCGATTATGCGCTTAAACTCTTCAATACTCGACCTGTCTCCGACAAAACAATATTTCCAATCCGGCAGCCTGTGGGGCGAGCTGCGCCAAGGCTTCCGGATGGGCGAAGTCAATCCCGAACTGGTACGCCGCCACGAAAGCAAATTCATCGCAAGCCGCAGCTATTTCGACAGGGTCGTCAACCGGAGCCGACCCTATATGTACCATATTGCCAACGAAGTCAAAAAACGCAATATGCCTGCCGAAGCCGCCCTGCTTCCCTTCATCGAAAGCGCGTTCGTTACCAAAGCCAAATCACACGTCGGCGCATCGGGATTATGGCAGTTTATGCCCGCTACCGGCAGGCATTACGGCTTGGAAAAAACACCGGTTTACGACGGCAGGCACGACGTTTACGCCGCCACCGATGCCGCACTCAACTACCTGCAATACCTCTATGGACTGTTCGGCGACTGGCCGCTCGCCTTTGCCGCCTACAACTGGGGTGAAGGCAACGTCGGACGCGCCATCAACCGCGCCCGCGCCCAAGGGCTCGAACCGACCTACGAAAACCTGCGTATGCCCAACGAAACGCGCAACTATGTTCCCAAGCTGCTCGCCGTGCGCAACATCATTGCCGCCCCCCAATCTTTCGGCATGAATATCAGCGACATAGACAACAAACCCTATTTTCAGGCAGTCGAACCGGACCGTCCGCTCGACAACGAAGCCATCGCCCGGCTTGCCGGCATCACGCAAAGCGAGCTGCTCGCCCTAAACCCCGCATTCAACGTCCCCGCGTTCATCCCCAAAAGCAAACGCAAACTGCTGCTTCCTGTCGCGTCCGTACAAACCTTCCAAAGCAACTACCTCAACGCCGCACCCGACAGCCTGTTTTCATGGGAAGTCTATACGCCTGCCGCCAAAACCAGCTTGTCCGACATCTCGACGGCAACCGGCATGAGCATTGCCGACATCAAACGCCTCAACAACCTGAACGGCAACCTTGTCAACGCAGGACGCAGCATCCTTGTCGCCAAGAACGGCAAGACCCTTCAGACGGCATCGGAATCCGTCGTTTCCATCGACATCGACAATACGCCCGACACCTACCGTTCCAATATGCCGGCAGGCACGGTGAACGTCGGCATTGCCCGAATCCGACCCGCCGCCGCACAGACAGCGGACATTACCGTCGCACCTTTGCCGCAGGAAACCGTCCGTACGGAACCCGATCCCCTTGTCCGCATTGCCGAACCTGCCCTTGCGACAGCCGCAGCGCAACCTCAAACCGAAAAACAGACCGCCATGCCGTCTGAAACCCAAACCGCAACACTCGCGCAGATCGTCCCCCAAAACGACATGCAGGCGGCAGACGAACTCATGCAGCTTGTTGCCCGAAACAACCTGCGCCGACAGGCTGAAGAAACCATCTCTGCCGTCATCGGCACGCCTGACACAGTTGTCGAACATAAAATTTCCGCATCTCCGCAACATACCGCTGCCGCCGACGGCAAACGCCGGGCACGTCTGGAAACGCGCGTAGCCAAAGCTGCCGACGGCGGAACAGACCCCGCCGCCCGCACCGGAATCCACCGTGTTGTAGAAGGCGACACCCTGTTCAACATTGCCAAACGCTACAACGTCAGCGTAGCCGACCTGATTGTCGCCAACAACATCAAAGGCAACACCATCCAAAAAGGACAGGTACTCCGCCTAGCGCAGGCAGCCCCCGCCCAAACCCGTATTGAAAAAGTATCCTACACCGCACGCAAAGGCGACACCTTCAAAAGTATCGCCGCGCGCTTCAATATCCATATCGACGACATCCGCCGCCTCAATCCCAACCTGAACACCATCAATCCGGGACAGAGGGTCAAACTGATTGGAAGCTGATTCGGATACGGCACATGACAGGACTTTCTCAGTCCTGTCTTTTTCATCCCACATTTCCCATACCATCATGAAACTCATCAAATACCTGCAATATCAAGGCATAGGAAGCCGCAAGCAGTGCCAATGGCTGATTAGGGGCGGCTACGTCTCCATCAACGGAACCTGCATGGACGACACCGATGCAGACATCGATTCCTCATCCGTCGAAACGTTGGACATTGACGGCGAAGCGGTTACCGTCGTTCCCGAACCCTATTTCTATATCCTGCTCAACAAGCCTGAAGATTACGAAACTTCGCACAAACCGAAACACTACCGCAGCGTATTCAGCCTGTTCCCCGACAATATGCGGAACATCGATATGCAGGCGGTCGGCAGGCTGGATGCGGATACGACCGGCGTATTGCTGATTACCAACGACGGCAAACTGAACCACAACCTGACTTCTCCGAGCAGAAAAATTCCCAAACTGTACGAAGTAACGCTCAAACACCCTACAGGCGAAACACTCTGCGAAACCTTGAAAAACGGCGTGCTGCTCCACGACGAAAACGAAGCCGTTTGTGCCGCCGATGCCGTTTTGGAAAACCCGACCACCCTGCTGCTGACCATTACCGAGGGAAAATACCACCAAGTCAAACGCATGATCGCCGCCGCCGGCAACCGCGTGCAGCACCTTCACCGCCGGCAATTCGCACATTTGGAAACAGGAAACCTCAAACCCGGGGAATGGAAATTTATCGGATGCCCCAAATTCTGAAACAAAATCCATTATTTCCTTATATTCAAATACATACCTTTAAAATGAATAATTTAACCGAAATTAACTCAAAAACAGCCGGTTTGCGATATAATCCCCCTGTCTGAGCAATGCCTGTGCAAGCAGGCTTATGAGTAAGACGTTTTCCCCGTAATGTGTTTGGCCATCTATACTTCCCGGTATAGATGGTTTTTTTATTTCAAACTCCCTTTCCTCCATCACCATTAAAATACTATCGTTAATATAATCAAAAAAATTTCACTTCCGTACACCGATGCAGAAGAATAACAAATTAATCTGTTCATAAACTTCGATTCTTCCTTATCAGTTTATACTTATCAGAAATACTCACTGAAATATATGCCTTTTTCAGGAAAAATCACTAGACAGTTGAAAAACATTCAGTCAATTTCTGTTAAGAATCACGTGTAAAATTTCCGCTTTATCTCAATCGGACACGGTTTCAATATGTCTTCCCCTTCAAATACCAACCGTCAAACCTGGTCCAGCCGTTTGACTTATATCCTTACCGTTGCCGGCGCGACTGTCGGTTTCGGCGCGACGTGGCGTTTCCCGTATTTGGTCGGCGAAAACGGCGGCGGCGCGTATGTGTTTTTATTCTGTATCGCGATGCTGGTTATCGGCATCCCGATGATTTTGGTGGAAAACGTCATCGGACGGCGCAAAGGCGTGAACGCGCTGGATGCGTTCGGCGGCTCGATGAACGGCAAACCCATTGCCAAAATTTGGAAACTGGTCGGCTGGATGGGGCTGCTCGGCGCGTTCGGCATCATGGCTTATTACATGGTGCTCGGAGGCTGGGTCATCAGCTATATCGTTAATATTATTAGTGGAAATCTGAATATTTCCAGCCCCGTCAGCGGCGAAATAACGAAAAGCTTTTTTACCGAACACATCGAAAACAGCCCTTGGGAAATTGCGTTTTATACACTGCTTTTTGTCGCCGTGAACCAATGGATTTTGGTCAAAGGCGTTATCGGCGGCATTGAAAAAGCGGCGAAATACCTGATGCCGCTGCTGTTTTTATTCCTGATTGCCATGGTCGTCCGCAACGTTACCCTTCCGGGCGCGATGGAAGGGGTTGCTTTCTATCTGAAACCTGATTTCAGCAAGATTACCACCGAACTTTTCGTCTTCGTTTTGGGACAAGTATTTTTCGCCTTGAGCTTGGGTTTCGGCGTGATGATTACCTTATCCAGCTATCTGGATAAAAACGAAAATCTGGTTCAAACGGCAGTTATCACGGCAATTACCAATACCATCATCGCCGTACTTGCGGGCTTTATGATTTTCCCGTCGCTCTTCAGCTTCGGCGTTGCCCCCGATTCCGGCCCGACTTTGGTATTCCAAAGCCTCCCGATTGTGTTTTCGCATATGTGGGCGGGACCTGTGTTTGCCGTGATTTTCTTCTCGCTGCTTCTGATTGCCGCATTGACGACTTCGCTGACCATTTATGAAGTGTTGATTACGACCATTCAGGAAAAAACCAAAATCCGCCGTACCGCCGCGATTACGATTGTACTGGCTGCTATCTTCATTTTCGGCAACATCCCGTCCATTCTGAGCTATGGCCCGTGGAAAGACGTTTCCGTGTTCGGCAAAAATATTTTTGATGCCTTTGACTACATCAGCGGCAACATCTTGTTTATGCTGACCGCTCTCGGTTCCGCGCTGTTTGTCGGTTTCGTGATGAAGGACGAAGCGAAGGACGAATTGCTTTATAAAGGCAACCATACGACGGTCAATATTTGGTTTGCCTATGTGAAATACCTTGTGCCGCTGGTGATTCTGCTGATTTTCGTCAGCAACCTGTTCTAATCCGCAGCAATCGATGCCGTCTGAAGGCCATACCTCTTTCAGACGGCATTGCATTGATGTCCGCCACAATACCCGCAACGCCGGAATCCGAACCGGCTTGCCGGCTTCTGTCGGACGCTTTCCGGGCAGGCGGCGTTTCGTCTGCTTAGACAATCGTCCTTTAAAACAGGTAGAATCCGCCCCAACGGGAAACACACCCTTCAGACGGCAAAACCCATACCCCAAACCATCAGGAATCCCCCTTATGAACAGACAAAAAGTCATCGCCATCGACGGCCCGGGCGCATCGGGCAAAGGCACGGTCGCCGCCCGCGTCGCCGCCGCATTGGGATACGATTATCTCGACACCGGCGCGCTCTACCGCCTGACCGCCCTATATGCACAAAAACAAGGCGTGGAATGGCACGATGAAGAAAACGTTTCCGCACTTGCCGAAAAACTGCCCGCCGTATTTTCAGGCAGCCGCATCCTGCTCGGTGGCGAAGACGTTTCAGACGACATCCGGACAGAAGCCATCGGCATGGGCGCATCCGCAGTCGCACAGTTGCCTAAAGTCCGCGCCGCCCTGCTGCAACGCCAACGCGATTTCCTGACCGAAAAAGGACTGGTCGCCGACGGACGGGATACCGGATCGGTCGTCTTCCCCCAAGCCGAACTTAAAATCTTCCTGACGGCAGAGTCCAAAATCAGGGCGGAACGCCGCGCCAAACAAATCGGCATCCCCTGCGAAGGTTTCGCATTCGAGCGCATCCTGTCCGACATCGAAGCCAGAGACGAGGCAGACCGAAACCGCAAGGTTGCCCCCCTGAAACAACAGCCCGATGCCCTGCTTTTGGATACGAGCCTCCTAACCATAGAAGAAACTGTAAAAAAAGTGCTTGATTGGTATCGTAAAGTTTAAATTTTCAGGTATAATTGCCCACATTACGTTTCAGACGGCATAAAAACACACGAATGCCGTCTGAAACCTTATTGACCCGCCTGCCGCGCCAAGGGCGGCAGGCATCCACCAACCTACCCCGCACCCCTTGGCGGTGTACCGAAAAGAGTTATATATGTCTATGGAAAATTTTGCCCAACTGTTAGAAGAAAGCTTTACCCTGCAAGAAATGAACCCGGGTGAGGTGATTACCGCTGAAGTAGTGGCAATCGACCAAAACTTCGTTACCGTAAACGCAGGTCTGAAATCAGAATCCCTGATCGATGTAGCTGAATTCAAAAACGCTCAAGGCGAAATTGAAGTTAAAGTCGGCGACTTCGTTACCGTTACCATCGAATCCGTCGAAAACGGCTTCGGCGAAACCAAACTGTCCCGCGAAAAAGCCAAACGCGCAGCCGATTGGATTGCCCTGGAAGAAGCCATGGAAAACGGCGACATCCTGTCCGGCATCATCAACGGCAAAGTCAAAGGCGGCCTAACCGTTATGATCAACAGCATCCGCGCATTCCTGCCGGGTTCTTTGGTCGACGTACGTCCCGTTAAAGACACTTCCCACTTTGAAGGCAAAGAGATCGAATTCAAAGTGATCAAACTGGACAAAAAACGCAACAACGTCGTTGTTTCCCGCCGCGCCGTTCTGGAAGCCACTTTGGGTGAAGAACGCAAAGCCCTGCTGGAAAACCTGCAAGAAGGCTCCGTCATCAAAGGCATCGTCAAAAACATCACCGACTACGGCGCATTCGTTGACCTGGGCGGTATCGACGGTCTGCTGCACATCACCGATCTGGCATGGCGTCGCGTAAAACACCCGAGCGAAGTCTTGGAAGTCGGTCAGGAAGTTGAAGCCAAAGTATTGAAATTCGACCAAGAAAAACAACGCGTTTCCTTGGGTATGAAACAACTGGGCGAAGATCCTTGGAGCGGTCTGACCCGTCGTTACCCGCAAGGTACCCGCCTGTTCGGTAAAGTATCCAACCTGACCGACTACGGCGCATTCGTCGAAATCGAACAAGGCATCGAAGGTTTGGTACACGTCTCCGAA
This sequence comes from Neisseria maigaei, assembly GCF_958267405.1. NCBI lineage: Bacteria > Pseudomonadati > Pseudomonadota > Betaproteobacteria > Neisseriales > Neisseriaceae > Neisseria > Neisseria maigaei. Next base: position 40,756 of record NZ_CATQFT010000045.1, read on the forward strand.
ATGGACTGGACCAACAAAAACGTACACCCGAGCAAAGTCGTACAACTGGGCGACGAAGTCGAAGTCATGATTTTGGAAATCGACGAGGGCCGCCGCCGTATCTCTTTGGGTATGAAACAATGCCAGGCCAATCCTTGGGAAGAATTTGCCGCCAACCACAACAAAGGCGACAAAATCTCCGGTGCGGTTAAATCCATTACCGATTTCGGCGTATTCGTCGGCCTGCCCGGCGGCATCGACGGTCTGGTTCACCTGTCCGACCTGTCCTGGACCGAATCCGGCGAAGAAGCCGTACGCAAATACAAAAAAGGCGAAGAAGTCGAAGCCGTCGTATTGGCAATCGACGTGGAAAAAGAACGCATCTCCTTGGGTATCAAACAACTGGAAGGCGATCCTTTCGGCAACTTCATCAGCGTGAACGACAAAGGTTCTTTGGTTAAAGGTTCCGTGAAATCTGTTGATGCCAAAGGTGCTGTTGTTGCTCTGTCTGACGAAGTAGAAGGCTACCTGCCCGCTTCTGAATTCGCCGCCGACCGTGTTGAAGACTTGACCACCAAACTGAAAGAAGGCGACGAAGTTGAAGCCGTCATCATTACCGTTGACCGCAAAAACCGCAGCATCAAACTTTCTGTTAAAGCCAAAGACGCCAAAGAAAGCCGCGAAGCACTGAACTCCGTCAACGCAGCCGCTACTGCAAATGCCGGCACCACCAGCTTGGGCGACCTGCTGAAAGCCAAACTCTCCGGCGAGCAAGAATAAGGTTGCAGACATGACAAAGTCTGAGTTAATGGCTCGCTTGGCAGAAGTATTTGCCGCCAAAAACGGCACGCATCTTCAGGCAAAAGACGTAGAGTACAGCGTAAAAGTCCTGGTTGACACCATGACCCGATCGCTTGCCCGAGGTCAACGCATCGAAATCCGCGGTTTCGGCAGCTTCGATTTGAACCATCGTCCTGCCCGCATCGGTCGCAATCCCAAAACCGGCGAGCGTGTGGAAGTACCTGAAAAACATGTACCCCACTTCAAGCCCGGTAAAGAATTGCGCGAGCGGGTCGACTTGGCTTTAAAAGAAAATGCCAATTAAACCTTAGCATCAAAACGCCGCTTCCAAGCGGCGTTTTTTCTATGGCTTAACTTCATCCGCTGCTTCAATACCTTGAGCCAGGCAAGCAACGGATTAAAGCGTGGATTTTTTTATCATTGCTTACAATCCGTAAACAACAAATTGTTGATTTCTATTACGAACAGGACAAAAATCCTGCTTGTTGCACTAAAACTAAGCCGTTTCAGGAATTTGCGGCAAATTTACGGCTTTTACCGAACCTAATGCTTTCGCTTTTTGGTAAAACGCCAATTTGTATTCAAGCAAATCTAAATAGCGTTTTAATTCGGCAATTTGACACTTCACATTTTCTATTTGATTTTCAAACAAGAAAAGGCGTTCTTCAATAGTATCGTCGCCAATGACGGTACATTCTGCAAAGCGTTTGATGTCTTTTAAGCTCATTCCCGTATTTTTCAAGCATTGCAATAAGCCCAACCATTGCAAATCGTTATCGGTAAAACAGCGGTTACCGTATTCATCACGTCCGATATTAGGCAACAAGCCTTCTTTGTCGTAAAAGCGTAAAGTGTGGGCGGAGATGCCTATTTTTTCGGCAGCTTTGGCAGTGGTATAAGTCATTTTCCCTCCCTCTAAACAAAAACGGTAAAAAATACTTGCCTTAGAGTGAACTCTAAAGTGTAAACTGTTGCTATGTTGCTCAGGCAAGGCTGTTTTGTCAATGAATTAAGAGGAAAGACAATGGAAACGAAACAAACCAATTCAACCATCAAATCGCGTGCGGCGGTGGCATTCGCTCCAAATCAACCCTTACAAATTGTAGAAATCGACGTAGAAATGCCGCGCAAAGGCGAGGTGTTAATTCGTAACACTCACACTGGCGTGTGCCATACTGATGCGTTTACGTTATCAGGAAGCGATCCTGAGGGCGTATTCCCTGTGGTGCTTGGGCATGAAGGTGCGGGTGTGGTCATTGCTGTGGGTGAAGGTGTGTCAAGCGTAAAACCGGGTGATCACGTTATTCCGCTTTACACCGCTGAATGTGGCGAATGTGAGTTTTGCCGTTCAGGTAAAACCAACTTATGCGTCTCAGTGCGTGATACGCAAGGTAAAGGTTTAATGCCGGACGGCACGACGCGTTTTTCTTATCAAGGTCAGCCGATCTATCACTATATGGGCTGTTCGACTTTCAGTGAATATTCTGTTGTTGCCGAAGTTTCACTGGCGAAAATCAACCCCGAAGCCAACCACGAACAAGTATGTTTGCTCGGCTGCGGCGTGACCACAGGTATTGGTGCGGTACATAACACAGCAAAAGTGCAAGAAGGCGACTCTGTTGCCGTGTTTGGCTTGGGCGCGATTGGTTTAGCTGTGGTGCAAGGTGCACGTCAAGCCAAAGCCGGTCGTATTATTGCTATTGATACCAATCCTGCAAAATTCGAGTTGGCAAAACAGTTTGGTGCAACGGATTGTTTGAACCCGAACGATTACGATAAACCGATTAAAGATGTGTTGTTAGACATCAATAAATGGGGCATTGACCATACCTTTGAATGTATTGGCAATGTAAATGTAATGCGTCAGGCATTAGAAAGCGCACACCGCGGTTGGGGACAATCCATTATCATCGGTGTAGCGGGTGCTGGCCAAGAAATTTCAACGCGTCCGTTCCAGTTGGTAACAGGTCGTGTTTGGAGAGGCACGGCATTTGGCGGCGTGAAAGGCCGCTCTGAACTGCCGAAAATGGTGGAAGACTCAATGAAAGGCGACATCCAGTTAGAACCGTTTGTAACCCACACAATGACACTCGATGAAATCAATGAAGCCTTTGAGTTAATGCACGAAGGTAAATCGATCCGCGCTGTTATTCATTACTAAGGTACGCGATGAAACTGATTGAACAACATCAAATTTTTGACGGTTCGCAACAAGTTTGGGCACACCATGCCCAAACGCTTCAATGCGAAATGAAATTTGCCGTCTATTTGCCAAATAATCCGGAAAATCGACCACTTGGTGTGATTTATTGGCTTTCCGGCTTAACGTGTACGGAACAAAATTTCATTACCAAATCAGGCTTTCAGCGTTACGCGGCAGAACATCAAGTGATTGTTGTTGCGCCTGATACCAGCCCTCGCGGAGAGCAAGTGCCGAATGATGCTGCTTACGATTTAGGGCAAGGTGCGGGCTTTTATTTGAATGCGACCGAGCAGCCTTGGGCGGCGAATTATCAAATGTATGATTATATTTTGAACGAGCTGCCCCGTCTGATTGAGAAACATTTTCCTACCAACGGCAAACGTTCCATTATGGGGCATTCGATGGGCGGACACGGCGCATTGGTATTGGCACTACGGAATCGGGAACATTATCAAAGTGTTTCTGCCTTTTCGCCTATTTTATCGCCAAGCCTCGTACCGTGGGGAGAAAAAGCCTTTACTGCTTATTTAGGAAAAGATCGCGAAAAATGGCAGCAATATGATGCGAACTCACTCATCCAACAAGGCTATAAAGTGCAAGGTATGCGTATCGATCAAGGCTTGGAAGATGAGTTTTTGCCAATACAATTGCGTACCGAAGATTTTATCAAAACCTGTCGTGCGGCAAATCAAACGGTCGATGTACGCTTCCATAAAGGATACGATCACAGCTATTACTTCATCGCCAGTTTTATTGGCGAGCATATTGCTTATCACGCCGCATTTTTGAAGTAAACCGAAGAGCGTTCAGTATTCAAAGCAGTTTGGGATAGCCGGCACGAGGGCGGTAAGAAGTGCCGGCATAAACGTATGCCGTCTGAACCTGAAGGAGCCGGCCCTACGGATTACCAAACCCTGCCCTTGATTTGATCAGTATCATTTTTGAGCTTAAAACCTGATTGGTCAAACATTAAAATCGCCCGTATTTCCTACTTCACTTCCAGGCTTCGCATTATTCGTTGCCGAATTTGCATAAGCAGCCTGTTCCTGTTGTGTTTTCGCCTCCTCTAAGCTGACGGGGCGTAACAGCCTTGCGATTCACCATCTGTTTCATTTATCCTCCTTTAATATTAAAACGCAGCCTGAAATAAAAGGCATTTGGGCTCATATCTGCACCATATTGAAACCCCGCCTTTGCTTATACCTCCCTTGTGCGCGTCATTATTCTTTTCCACTGAAAACGCCAAGTTTGAAGGAAATCATTTATAATACCGACGGTAAGCATTTTCTTTCTCCGCCGCAAGAAGTATAACAAGGTTAAATATGAGTAATAGAGACCAACTTTTTAAAGCCCCGCCGTTTGAAAACCACAGCCCGCTGACTTGGTATCAAGCCGCCTCACAACTGCCCAACTTTATCCGCGACGACGCACAGGCTGCCGCCATCGAACATCTCGATCGGCTTTGGACCGAATTGATGATGTTCAAACGCAAAAGAAACCGTTTTTTAGGCAGGAGTTTGCGTTCCCCGCAAGTCCCCAAAGGGCTTTATTTCTATGGCGGGGTCGGACGCGGCAAAAGCTTTCTGATGGACGCTTTTTTCGGATGTCTGCCTTACCGCCGCAAACGCCGCGTCCACTTTCATGCCTTTATGGCAGAAATCCACCGGCGGCTGAAAGCCCTGAAAAGCGAAAGCAACCCGTTGAAATCCGTTGCCGCCGAGATTGCCAAAGAAACCCGCGTATTGTGTTTTGACGAATTTCATGTCAGCGATATTGCGGATGCAATGATTTTAGGCCGTCTGCTGGAAAACCTGCTTAACGAGGGCGTTGTTTTGGTGGCGACTTCAAACTACGCGCCTTCCGAACTCTACCCCCAAGGTCAAAACCGGAGCAGTTTTCTTCCCACAATCGCGCTCATCGAATCCAGCCTGACCGTCTTAAACGTTGACGGCGGGGAAGACTACCGGCTGCGTACCCTCCGCCCCGCCGAGATTTTCTTTACGCCTGCCAATGAAGAAAATGAGGCAAAACTGGCAAAACTGTTCAAAGAAATGACAGGCATTACCGATTTGAACCCCGGCATCAGCACCATCCACGGTCGGGAAATTCCCCACAAAGCCGAGTCCGGCCGTGCCATATGGTTTGATTTCCGCTCACTGTGCTTCGGCCCGCGCTCGCAGTCCGACTATCTGTATTTGGCCGAACACTATGAAATGGTTTTTGTTTCAGGTTTGGAACAACTCTCACCGCAAGAAAAGGCGGAGGCGCGGCGGCTGACTTGGCTGATTGACGTGCTCTACGATTTCCGAGTCAAACTGTGTGCCACCGGCGCGGTAGATGTCAACCATATCTACACGGAAGGCGATTTTGCCGAAGAATTTACCCGCACCGCCAGCCGGATGGTCGAAATGCAGTCCGAAGTTTATTTGGAACAGCCGCACCTGACCCTGTCTCCCAAGGCTTCAGGCGGATAAGTTATTTTTTGGTAGAATACCGATTTGATTCTTCTTAAGTAAAAATAAGGATATAGCATGGCGATTGAACGCACCATCTCCATCATCAAACCCGATGCCGTCGGCAAAAACGTTATCGGCAAAATATACAGCCGCTTTGAGGAGAACGGTCTGAAAATCGTTGCCGCCAAAATGAAGCAGCTTACCCTCAAAGAGGCGCAAGAATTTTATGCGGTTCATAAAGACCGCCCCTTCTATGCCGGATTGGTTGAGTTTATGACCGGCGGCCCGGTTATGATTCAAGTACTGGAAGGCGAAAACGCCGTCCTGAAAAACCGCGAACTGATGGGGGCGACCAATCCCGCCGAAGCCGCCGAAGGCACGATACGCGCGGACTTTGCCACATCGGTCAGTATCAATGCCGTACACGGTTCCGACAGCGTGGAAAATGCTGCTTTGGAAATTGCCTACTTTTTCAGCCAAACCGAAATCTGCCCCCGTTGATACAATACACCGCACAACTCCTCTTCAGACGGCATAAAATATATCCATGCCGTCTGAAAACCCTGTTGCAAAAGACTTCAAATCAAACTTGCCTGCCCTGCAATTTTTTATTTGAAGCCTTAATTTAAGAAAAACACAAACACATGAAAACCAATCTGCTCAACTACGACCTTCAAGGGCTGACCCGACATTTTGCCGATATGGGCGAAAAACCTTTCCGTGCCAAACAGGTTATGCGTTGGATGCACCAATCCGGCGCGCAAAATTTTGACGAAATGACCGATTTGGCAAAATCCCTGCGCCATAAACTGAACGAACAGGCAAGCATCGAAATTCCCAAGCTGATGATGTCTCAAGAATCTTCAGACGGCACTCGAAAATGGCTTTTGGATGTCGGGACGGGCAACGGCGTGGAAACCGTCTTCATCCCCGAATCGGATCGCGGCACGCTCTGCATTTCCTCGCAAGTCGGCTGCGCTTTGGAATGTACATTTTGCTCGACCGGCCGGCAGGGCTTCAACCGCAATTTGACCGCTGCCGAAATTATCGGGCAATTGTGGTGGGCAAACAAAGCGATGGGCGTTACACCGAAAAACGAACGCGTAATTTCCAATGTAGTAATGATGGGTATGGGCGAGCCGATGGCGAACTTCGACAATGTCGTTACCGCCTTGAGCATCATGCTGGACGACCACGGATACGGTTTGAGCCGCCGCCGCGTAACGGTTTCCACTTCGGGTATGGTTCCCCAAATGGACAGGTTGCGCGATGTCATGCCGGTGGCTTTGGCGGTTTCCCTCCATGCTTCCAATGACGAAGTCCGCAACCAAATCGTACCGTTGAACAAAAAATATCCCTTGAAAGAACTGATGGCGGCCTGCCAACGCTATCTGGTCAAAGCACCCAGGGATTTCATCACTTTCGAATACGTCATGTTGGACGGAATAAACGATAAGGCGCAACATGCGCGCGAACTGATCGAACTGGTCAAAGATGTTCCCTGCAAGTTCAATCTGATTCCGTTCAATCCCTTCCCAAACTCCGGATACGAACGCTCCAGCAATGAGAACATCCGTGTGTTCCGCGATATTTTGCAGCAGGCAGGATTTGTCGTTACCGTACGAAAAACGCGCGGCGACGACATCGATGCCGCCTGCGGACAGTTGGCAGGTCAGGTTCGGGATAAAACGCGCCGCCAACAAAAATGGCAGCAGATTTTAATCGGACAACAGGGGTAATTATGCCTTTTAAGCCATCCAAACGAATCTCTTTATTACTTGTCCTTGCCTTGGGCGCGTGCAGCACTTCCTACCGCCCCTCGCGGGCAGAAAAAGCCAATCAGGTTTCCAATATCAAAACCCAGTTGGCAATGGAATATATGCGCGGTCAGGACTACCGTCAGGCGACGGCAAGTATTGAAGATGCCTTGAAATCGGACCCTAAAAACGAGCTTGCCTGGCTGGTTCGTGCCGAAATCTATCAATACCTGAAAGTTAACGACAAGGCGCAGGAAAGTTTCCGGCAAGCCCTATCCATCAAACCCGACAGTGCCGAAATCAACAACAACTACGGCTGGTTCCTGTGCAGCAGGCTCAACCGCCCTGCCGAATCTATGGCATATTTCGATAAAGCCCTGGCCGACCCCACCTACCCGACCCCTTATATTGCCAACCTGAATAAAGGCATATGCAGTGCCAAACAGGGGCAATTCGGATTGGCGGAAGCCTATTTGGAACGCTCGCTCGCCTCGCAGCCGCAGTTCCCCCCCGCATTTAAAGAACTGGCGCGCACCAAAATGCTGGCCGGGCAGTTGGGCGATGCCGATTACTACTTTAAAAAATACCAAAGCAGGGTAGAAGTCCTTCAGGCCGATGATTTGCTGCTTGGCTGGAAAATTGCCAAAGCCCTCGGCAACGCGCAGGCGGCATACGAATATGAAGCACAATTGCAGGCAAATTTCCCCTACTCGGAAGAATTGCAAACCGTCCTCACCGGTCAATAAACAGATTCAAACCATATGAACACACTCCAACGCCGCAGGACGCATCAAGTCCGCATCGATCATATTACCGTCGGTTCAGAAGCACCCGTCGTTATCCAATCTATGACCAACACCGACACTGCCGATGCAAAAGCCACCGCATTGCAGATTAAGGAATTGAGCGATGCCGGCTCGGAAATGGTGCGAATCACTGTCAACAGCCCCGAAGCCGCGTCCAAAGTTGCCGAAATCCGCTGCCGCTTGGACGATATGGGCTATGCCACACCACTGATTGGCGACTTCCACTTCAATGGCGAACGCCTGTTGGCGGAATTTCCCGAGTGTGCAAAAGCCCTGTCCAAATACCGCATCAATCCCGGCAATGTCGGCAAAGGTGCAAAAGGCGATGAAAAATTTGCCTTTATGATTCGGACTGCTGCCGAAAACAATAAAGCCGTCCGCATCGGCGTAAACTGGGGTTCTTTGGATCAGAGCCTCGCCAAACGTATGATGGATGCCAACCTCGCTTCTTCCGCGCCGAAACCGCCCGAAGAAGTGATGAAGGAAGCACTGATTGTCTCCGCTTTGGAATCTGCCGAAAAAGCCGTTCTATTGGGACTGCCCGAAGACAAAATTATCCTGTCGTGCAAAGTCAGCGCGGTTCAAGACCTGATTCAGGTTTACCGCGAACTGGGCAGCCGTTGCGCCTATCCGCTGCATTTGGGTTTGACCGAAGCCGGTATGGGCAGCAAAGGTATTGTCGCATCAACAGCGGCATTATCCGTCTTGCTTCAAGAAGGAATCGGCGACACCATCCGCATTTCACTCACTCCGGAACCGGGTAGCCCGCGTACTCAGGAGGTCGTCGTCGGGCAAGAGATTTTACAGACTATGGGTTTACGCTCGTTTACGCCGATGGTTACCGCCTGCCCGGGATGCGGACGCACCACCAGTACCGTTTTTCAAGAACTGGCTCAAGATGTGCAAAACTACCTGCGCCAAAAAATGACCGTATGGCGTACTGCTTATCCCGGCGTGGAATCCTTGAATGTCGCCGTGATGGGCTGTGTCGTCAACGGCCCCGGAGAAAGCAAACTGGCTGACATCGGCATCAGCCTGCCCGGTACGGGGGAAACACCCGTTGCGCCTGTTTATGTAGATGGTGAACGCAAAGTAACGCTGAAAGGCGACAACATTGCAACGGAATTTCTGGCTATTGTTGAAGAGTATGTCAAAACCAACTACGGCGAAAACGGCTCCAAACGCAACCAGAACAAAATCATCCCGATACAGTCCCTATAAGACAAATGCCGTCTGAACTGTTTTCAGACGGCATTTGTCTACTTCACAAGGTTTAAAGCTGCAAAGAAGCGCGGTTTTCCAAAACTTGGTCAATCAAACCATATTCTTTTGCCTCTTCGACAGACATGAAATTATCACGGTCGGTGTCGCGCTCCAAATCTGCCAAATCGCGGCCGCAATGTTTCGCCATCAGGCGGTTGAGTTTTTCTTTGATTTTCAACAACTCGCGTGCGTGAATTTCAATGTCGGATGCCTGACCGCCCAAGCCTCCGCTGATTAAAGGCTGGTGAATCATAATACGGCTGTTGGGCAGTGCGAAACGTTTGCCTTTTTCGCCTGCCGACAATAAGAACGCCCCCATACTTGCCGCCTGCCCCAAGCACAAAGTCGATACATCGGGCTTGATGAAATTCATCGTGTCGTAAATCGACATACCGGCCGTTACCGAACCGCCTGGGGAGTTGATGTAGAAGAAAATATCTTTGTCCGGATTTTCACTTTCCAAAAACAACAGTTGGGCAACCACCAAATTGGCGGACTCGTCGGTTACCGGGCCGACTAAAAATACGATGCGCTCTTTCAAAAGGCGCGAGTAAATATCAAATGCACGCTCGCCCCGGCCGCTTTGTTCAATCACGGTAGGAACGAGGTAATTATTGAAATCGAAGGACATTTTTGTCTCCTGTCAATGTTGCGAAAGCACCAAAGAGGTGCTTTGGTGCTTTCAAGTTGTCTGTTTCAGACGACCTTTTGAAGATGATTAGGCTTGTGCGCCCATCACTTCGTCAAAAGACAAAGCTTTTTCGGTTACTTTGGCTTTGCCCAAAACGAAATCAACGACGTTGCTTTCTACTGCCAAAGAAGTCGGACCTTGCAGGCGGGAAGGCTCTGCGTAGTACCAGTCGATCACTTCTTGAGGATCTTCGTAGCTTTCTGCGAAGTTGGCAACAACGGCCTTGATTTGTTCTTCAGTTGGCTCGAGTTTGTTTTCGTCAACCAGTTTGGCCAAAATCAGACCCAAAGACACGCGGCGTTCGGCTTGCTCTTTGAACATATCCAAAGGCAAATCCAAGTTCGCGGCATCGGCCATACCTTGGTTGACGAAGTTTTGTTTCATTTCGTTTGCCAAGCGGGCGGCTTCTTCATTGACCAAAGCAACCGGAACTTTCAACTCTACGGCTTTAATCAGCGCGTTCATTACAGATTCTTTGGTTTGTTCGTTTACGCGGCGTTCCACTTCGCGGCTTACGTTTTTCTTCACTTCTTCGCGCATTTTGGCAACGTCGCCATCGGCAATACCCAATGCTTTGGCGAAGTCGGCATCCACTTCGGGCAGGATGGGTTCGGATACATTGTTCAATGTAATGGCAAAAACAGCGGATTTACCGGCAACGTCTTTACCGTGGTAGTCTTCAGGGAAGTTGACGGTAACGTCTTTGCCCTCGCCTGCCTTCATGCCGACTACGCCGGCTTCAAATTCAGGCAACATTTGACCTGCGCCCAATACGAAGGCGTAGTTTTTGGATGCACCGCCGGCAAAAGGTTCGCCGTCGATTTTACCTTCAAAGTCGATGATGACGCGGTCGCCGTTTCGGGCTTCGCGTTCGACATGGTTGAAGCGGGTGCGTTGTTTTCGCAGGATTTCTACGGTTTGATCCACTTCGGCATCGCCGACGGAAGCGGTTACTTTTTCGACCTCTTGTGCAGACAAATCGCCGATCACGACTTCGGGGAACACTTCAAAAATGGCGGCAACTTTGAAAGACTCTTTATCGTCTTGTTCTTCAACGCCTTCAAAACGGGGAAAGCCTGCCACTTTCAACTCTTGGGCAACGGCAACATCGTAGAAGCGGCGTTGCACCAGCTCGTTGATCACGTCGTTTTGCGCGCTCGCACCGTACATTTGGGCAATCATTTTTAAAGGTGCTTTACCCGGACGGAAACCGTCGATTTTTGCACGGCGTTGGGTTTGTTTCAGTTTTTTATCGGTTTCTGCATTGATTTCGGACCAAGGCAGGGACAACACTACTTTGCGTTCCAGATTTTCTAAAGTTTCAACAGTTACGCTCATCATAAGCCCTTAAATTTGTTGTGTTGATAAAATGACACCCCTTCCCGGCAACGGAAAGCCGGCGCGCGGCGGATACTGGGATTTGAACCGCATTGCCGCAAAGGGAAAATTTTAGCTGGCAAGTATATCACAATGTTCCTCCTGAAACATAATATGCCGTCTGAAACGCCAATTCCGCCGTTCAGACGGCATTTTGCGACACGGGCTACAAATGATCCTTACGCGCCAAAATTTTACGGCTGCCGTTCAAATCGGCCGGCGAAACCACACCTGCATTTTCCAGTGCCTCCATCAGGTTTGCCGCGCGGTTATAGCCGATACGCAACTGCCGCTGCAAAGACGAAATGGAAGTTTTTTTGCTTTCCAAAACATAGGCGACTGCCTGATCGAACAATTCGTCGCTGTCTGCATTGGGGCTGACGATATTTGCCGTTTCCTGTGCCGCTTCGCCTGTAAGCAGCCCTTCTACATAATTTGCCGGTGCCTGCTCCTTGACGAAAGCGACGACGCGGTGGACTTCATCATCGGAAACGAACGCGCCTTGCAGGCGGGTCGGTTCGGCACTGCCGGGCTGGAGGAACAGGGAGTCGCCGTATTTCAGCAGTTCGTCCGCGCCTATTTGATCGAGGATGGTTCGGCTGTCGATTTTGCTTTGCACGGTAAACGCCATACGGGTCGGGATGTTGGCTTTAATCAGGCCGGTAACGACATCGACACTGGGACGTTGGGTGGCGACAATCATATGTATGCCGGCGGCGCGCGCTTTTTGGGCGAGGCGTGCGATTTGTTGCTCGACGGCTTTGCGTTCGGTCATCATCAGGTCTGCCAACTCGTCGATAACAACCACAATCATTGGCAGTTTTTCCAGAGGTTCGGGTTCGTCGGGGGTCAGGCTGAACGGATTGAGCAGCGGCTTTCCTACCGTTTTGGCTTGTTCGACTTTTTGGTTGAAGCCTTCCAAGTTGCGTACACCCGCATGTGAGAGCAGGCGGTAGCGTTTTTCCATTTCGGCGACGCACCAGTTCAACGCCTGTCCCGCTTCGCGCATATCGGTTACAACCGGACAGAGCAAGTGCGGAATGCCGTCGTAAATGCTCAACTCAAGCATTTTCGGGTCGATCATGATAAAGCGGACTTCCTCGGGCGTAGCTTTGAAAAGCATAGACATAATCATGCCGTTCACGCCGACGGACTTGCCCGAACCGGTCATACCGGCAACCAAAAGGTGCGGCATTTTCGCCAAGTCGCCAACGACGGGCGTACCGGCGATGTCTTTGCCCAGCGCGACGGTCAGCTTGGATTTGGCTTCGGCAAACACGGGCGAGGACAAGATTTCGCTCAACATCACGTCTTGGCGTTTGTCGTTGGGCAACTCGATGCCCATCGTGTTTTTCCCGGCGATGGTTTCGACGATACGCACGGATTGCAGCGACATCGAGCGCGCCAAATCTTTCGACAAGGCGACAATTTGACTGCCTTTGACACCTTGCGCGGGTTCGATTTCGTAGCGCGTGATGACGGGACCGGATGTGGCGGATACGACTTGTACGCCGATGCCGAATTCTGCCAGTTTGGATTCGATCAGTTCGGCTGTATTTTCCAATTCGGCGGGATTGATGCTGACCGGCTCGCTGTCGGGAATCCGCAACAGGTTCAATGCAGGCTTGTGGTATTCGCCGTTCTGCTGTACTTCATTGTCTTCAAACAGCGAAGGTTGGATTTTAGGCGGCTGCACAACGGAAACGGAAACAGATTTTCGGTTGCTGCTGCTGCCTTCGAGGGGAATAACAGGTTTGGCCGTAATATTCTTGGCTTCTTTCACCATGCGCCGTGTGTTTTGGGTATCGACACCGTCTGTTTTGGTATTCGGCCGGCGTTTTCCCAAAGCCATGACCTTGCCGGATAAGGCACTCAGACGGTTTTGAACCGCCCTGCCCGTACCGTTCAAAAATTCCAGCCATGAAATCTGCACCAGCAGGGACAACGACAACAGCAGAACAACCAGGATAATCAGCAGGCTGCCCGATTTCCCCAGCAGCCACGCAAATACTGCGCCGACGCGTATGCCGACCATACCGCCGGCTCCGACAGGCAGGGAGTCGGCATATTTTCCGCCCAGCACAAAATACTCCAAGACGGGGCTGAAGACCGTCAGGACAAACAGCGCGGCGGCAGCGATTTTGTGGTTGTATGCCTCGTTTTCCGTCTGTTTTGCGTGCAGGCGGAAATTTTTATACAGCACGACGCAGGCAGCCGCTATCCACCACCAGAACGACCAGCCGAAAAGATAATAGCCGACATCGGCAACATACGCGCCGAACAGTCCGCCCCAATTGGCGGCATCTTCCACAACCGGAGAACTGTGCGACCAAGACGGATCGCCCATATCGAAACTGATCAGGGAAATCGCCAAATACAAGGTTGCCGCCAAACCCATCAGCCACAGTGCGTCGCCGATAAGGTTGACGACATGTTCGGGACGCGCCTTTTTGGTTTCGGTTTTCTGCAACTCTTTGACCGCCTTGAGCCGCTCGGAAACTTTATTGCCCCGTGCGCCGTTGTCGGCTTTCTTGTTGCGTGCGGACGTTAGGGACGGGCTTCCCGCCCTGCCTTTTGCTGTTTTTTTATGGGATTTTTCTGTCATGCCGTATTACCGGAAAATGCCGTCTGAAATAAGGAAGCCGGACGGCTTGCGGATTGAATATGGAAAGTGTCGGATTATACTCCATTTCTCCTGCTTTCATCCTGCAACAGACAGACATTGCCTTTCAGACGGCATATCTGTTGCCCGCCATATGTATTTTTACGCAGACCCTCGGCAAACCAGTATAATCCGTGCCGTTTGAACCGATTGAAAGAAGATGGTATGAACCAACTGAAACTTGCCGTTTCCGGCGCACAGATTTTATTTGTGGCATTCGGCGCAATGGTGCTGGTTCCCCTGCTGACCGGTCTGAATCCGGCTCTTGCACTTTTGGGCGCAGGCTTGGGAACGCTGCTGTTCCAAATTACAACCAAACGTAAAGTGCCGATTTTTCTCGGTTCTTCGTTTGCCTTTATCGCACCGATCATCTACTCCGTCGGCGAATGGGGGCTGCCTTCCACTATGTTCGGACTGTTTGCCGCCGGCTTTATGTATTTTGTGTTTGCTGCGCTGATCCGTTGGCGCGGACTGGCGGCGGTACACAAACTGCTGCCGCCGGTCGTCATCGGCCCCGTCATCATGGTCATCGGTCTGTCTGTTGCCGTGGCGGCAAGCAGCATGGCAATGGGTCAGGCGGACGGCAAACAGGTCATCGACTATACCGATTCGCTGATTCTTTCCGGCTTTACCTTTGCCGTTACCGCCATCGTATCGGTTTTCGGCAGCAGGATGATGAAGCTGATTCCCATCTTGATCGGTGTCGCTTCGGGTTATGTTTTGGCACTGCTGATGGGACTGGTGGACATGGCAAGCATTGTACACGCGCCTTGGTTTGCCGTCCCGCATTTTGAAACGCCGCAAGTCAACTGGCAGGCGGCACTGTTTATGCTTCCGGTCGCAATCGCCCCCGCCATCGAACACATCGGCGGCATTATGGCGATCGGCAATGTAACGGGGAAAGACTATACAAAAGACCCGGGCTTGGACAAAACCCTTGCCGGCGACGGCTTGGGCGTATGCGTTGCCGGCTTGATCGGCGGCCCGCCGGTTACGACCTACGGCGAAGTGACCGGCGCGGTGATGATTACCAAAAACAGCAACCCCGTCATTATGACTTGGGCGGCGGTTTTTGCCGTCTGCATGGCGTTTTTCGGCAAATTCAATGCGTTTTTGGCTTCCATCCCGATGCCTGTGATGGGCGGCATTATGCTGCTGCTGTTCGGCACGATTGCTTCTTTGGGCATCAAAACCCTGATTGATGCCAAAGTCGATTTGATGCAACCGAAAAACCTGGTCATCGTCAGCTCGGTACTGACGACGGGCATCGGTGGCATGACGCTCAAACTGGGCAGCTTTAGCTTTGCCGGCGTGGGCTTGTGCGCCGTACTTGCCATTGTGTTGAACAGCCTGCTGCCCGATCCGAAAGAATCCTGACCGCTGATATGGAAATGCCGTCTGAACATCTTTCAGACGGCATTTTCCGTTTTATTTGAGATTTTGAATCAAAGAGCGCACAGTTCCGCCGTAATAAGAAGAAGATGTGCAATACACTGTTTCCAAACCGCATTGTCCCTGTGCGCCGTATTTTTTGATGCACTGGTTGAGTGCGACCTGATGAACGCTCGTAAAACGCGGAGAAGTAATCACGACGGCGTTTTCAACGCGCATTGCGCCCAAGGCTTTCGGGTATGCCAGCGCGACACAGGTATTGTTCAGCGACACGACCGACCGGCATCCGGTCGGCTCATCTTCGGCAATGCCCGCAAGCGTGTCCTGACCTTTGCAGAAGGCTTCCAACTCGGCAAACGCTTCGCCTTTCGTCGAATCTTCTTTTGTGGTTTTAACCTGCAAAACATCGTCCGCATTCTGCGGATTCTGCCAAACGGCGAGATAGCCGTAAGTATCGGCAGCCCGTGCCGCCGCAGTCATCAGGCATAGTGCCGATACTGCCAGTATCTTTTTCATCATGATAAATTCCCGACGGTTCGTCCAAATTCTGTTGCATTATAAACAAAAAGACAGAATACATCCCTGCTTTGCCGGTTTAGCCTTCCAAAACGGATTGCCGTTTCCGGCAGGCATCCGCATACTGCACGCCCCATGTATACCCCATAATAACACTTCAAATGCCGTCTGAAAAAGCGTTCAAGACGGCATAACACTAAAAAAGGAATACATCATGAGAAATGTCAGACAAATCTACCGTACCGACAGGCAACACCGGGTAGGCGACGGCTTCCCTGTCCGGTCTCTGTTTTCCCACATGGGCGACGACAGGGGAACGAATCCGTTTTTAATGCTCGACTATGCCGTACCTTATGAATTTGCACCCAATCCGAACCGCACCCCCGAGGTGTCTCCCCCCCCACACACAAAGATTTTGAAACCGTAACCATCGCCTATCGCGGCGAAGCCGCACACCGCGACTCAAGCAGAGGAGGCGGCGTGCAATGGATGACTGCCGGTTCAGGCGTCATCCATGAAGAATTCCATTCCGAACGCTTCAACAAAACAGGCGGGCTTTTTGAAATGGTACAGCTTGAGTCAATCTGCCCCCCGATACAAGAACACTCCGCCCCGCTACCTACACCTTGCCAAAGCCGCCATTCCCGTTGCGGCGCTTCCCGAAGGTGCAGGAAGTTTGCGGCTGATTGCCGGAAAATACGAGGAAGAAAAAGGAACAGCCAAAACCTTTACGGAAATGAACGTTTGGGACATCGCCATTCATGCAAATAAGGAAACCGCTTTGACCGTTCCCGAAACGCACAACCTGTCTCAAGATTGCCAAGTTTCGGATTCAGCGAAATTTCGATATGGTCTGCCTTCTCTTCGACACGGATGTTGCCTCTGCCGTCTGAAGCCACCTTAACCGATTTTCCGGGTGAACCGTCCTGACCGGATTCACCTTTATCGCCCTTATCACCTTTTTTCACCCTTCAATGCAGCAGCAAAATCGGCTTCGGTTTTGCCGGTATTGCCCTGCAGTTCTCTCCAAATTTCGAACGCCGACTTGCCGTCTGCACCCTCGTCGCATTTATCGCCCTTATCCCCCTTTAAAATCAGGATTATTTTTCAGGTCGTCTTTACCGAGGATAACGATGGTTTTGTCGGTATCCGTTGTATCGGATTCGGTTTTCAAGCCGTCTTTAAACTCATAAAACTTGTTGAAGACGGTTTTAAAGTTGTTTTCCGTTGCCACTTCGCTGCTGCCGGCTTTCAACGTTATCAATTCTTGAACGGCAGCATCATCAGCAGTAACGTTATTGCCGCCGATCAAATCATCTTGGGTTTGAGCCGCACTTTTCAGCAGATCGTACCCCCAAACATTACCGGCAACCGAGGTTTTGGAATGTGAACCCAACGCTGATCCGCCTTCTGCGGTAGCGGTGCTGCCTGTGCCGAAAGCACTTGCGTGTTCGCCGCCTGCACGTGATTTGTAACCGATTGCGTTAGCAAAATCGCCTTTGTACGGGCGGATAAACCGATGGCAATGCCACCGCTTTCTTTGGTTGCTCTTGAGCTTGCACCGACAGCAACGGTATTTTTGCCACCGGTATTGGCACCGTTACCACCGCTACGGCGTTTTCAGCCGAAACAGTGGCATCAGTACCCAATGCCATCACATTGTCAGCATCTTTTTACATTGGCACTTTTACCCAATACGACGGCACTTTCCGAGTTTTTTACTTCGGAGAACGCACCTGCTGCAACGCCGTTTTCAGATAAAACCGTCGACGTTGAACCGATTGCACCCCTCTATTGGCATTTGTTGCATTTGTGCTTCGACCAAACGCAACGGCATTTTGTGAATTTTCGATTTTAAAGAGCAGACCGAATGCAACCGAATTTGCACTTTTTGTAATGGTCGCACTATTACCCAACAAAAGGCTGCTGTCAGATTTATCGTCAATGGTTGAGTTTGGATCCAATACCGTACTTCTAATCGAGTTGGACTTGCTGACATTACCGATAGCAATGGCAAATCCGCCCGTGGCTTCTGTTTCCGCCTTTCATGCAAACATCTTATCAGAGGCTTAAACCGGCAGGGCGTATTGTTTGATAAGCGTTTGCGTTATAATCCGAACATCAATTCTCCACGTCCGTGAGACACTTCAACTATGGAAATCCCGCCAAACACCCCGCAACGCTCTCTGCGTCAAAACAGTATTTACCTGCTACCTAACTCCTTTACCATCGCCGCGCTGTTTTCCGCGTTTTACGCAATCACCCAATCCATGCACGGACGTTATGAAACCGCCGCCATCGCGGTATTCATCTCCATGCTGCTGGACGGCATGGACGGGCGCGTGGCGCGGCTGACCAACAGCCAAAGCGCGTTCGGGGAGCAGCTCGACAGCCTTGCCGACATGGTCAGCTTCGGCGTTGCCCCCGCGCTGATTGCCTATAAATGGCAGCTTTGGCAGTTCGGCAAAATCGGTTATTCCGTCGCCTTCATCTACTGCGCCTGCGCCGCCCTGCGCCTCGCGCTGTTCAACACGCTTATCGGCAAGGTGGATAAACGCTGGTTTATCGGCGTGCCCAGTCCGACTGCCGCCGCGCTGATTGTCGGGCTGATTTGGGTCAACCACAGCGTCGAAAAATTCCCCGCCGTCCACTGGTGGGCATTGGGCATCACACTGTTTGCCGGCCTGTCGATGATTGTCCAAATCCCTTTTTGGAGTTTTAAAGAAATCAACATCCGCAGACAAGTCCCCTTTGTCGGAATGCTGCTTGCCGTTTTGCTGCTGCTTCTGATTACTTGGGAGCCGTCTCTTGTCCTCTTCCTGTTCTTCTTCGGATACAGCCTCTCCGGCTACATTATGGCGGCACGCCGATTTTGGAAAAAATACAGAAAGGCAGATTAAATGTGGCATTGGGACATTATCTTAATCCTGCTTGCCGTAGGCAGTGCGGCAGGTTTTATCGCCGGCCTGTTCGGCGTAGGCGGCGGCACGCTGATTGTCCCTGTCGTTTTATGGGTGCTTGATTTGCAGGGTTTGGCACAACATCCTTACGCGCAACACCTCGCCGTTGGCACATCCTTCGCCGTCATGGTCTTCACCGCCTTTTCCAGTATGTTGGGGCAGCACAAAAAACGGGCGGTCGACTGGAAAACCGTATTTGCGATGATGCCGGGTATGATATTCGGCGTATTCGCGGGCGCACTCTCCGCAAAATATATCCCCGCGTTCGGGCTTCAAATTTTCTTCATCCTGTTTTTAACCGCCGTCGCATTCAAAACACTGCATACCGGCCCTCAGACGGCATCACGCCCGTTGCCCAAGCTGCCTGGGCTGACTGCGGTTTCCACACTGTTCGGCGCAATGTCGAGCTGGGTCGGTATAGGCGGCGGTTCACTTTCCGTCCCCTTCTTAATCCACTGCGGCTTCCCCGCCCATAAAGCCATCGGTACATCATCCGGCCTTGCCTGGCCGATTGCACTATCCGGCGCAATATCTTATCTGGTCAACGGCCTGAATATTGCAGGATTACCCGAAGGGTCACTGGGCTTCCTTTACCTGCCCGCCATTGCCGTCCTCAGCGCGGCAACCATTGCCTTTGCCCCGCTCGGTGTCAAAACCGCCCACAAACTTTCTTCTACCAAACTCAAAAAATCCTTCGGCATTATGTTGCTTTTGATTGCCGGAAAAATGCTGTACAACCTGCTTTAAAATACACGAAAAAACCTTTTTACCGTTTGCACAAGCAATTAATCAGAATAAAGCTGCCCTGCCTCCTGTTCCGACAAGAGAACAGACAACCTGACCGTGCGCCCGACTTTTGCCCTTAACTTCTTCTGCCCACAGATTCCATTGCCTTTTTCCAAACTGCCGATTTCCCTGCCTTCACGTCCGAAGGCATCGGCGCATCGCCTGCCGTGCCGATTCCACGCGATGCGGCTGCCTCCCAAACGGCATTTCCGCCATAATGACCGGCATACAAGCCGCAACCTTTGCAATCATATAAGTTATTAAATTTTTAGGATGTATTTTAACAATCCGTTGATTTCAACTGTTTGCAAGGGAAAATGCCATGATGGTTTTTCGGTCAGTCAGGAAGTTATCCTATTGAATATTCTAAAACGAAGTATGCTTACCAGCACAATATTGAAACACAGCCAAATTTTATGCCCTCTATCATTTTCAAAATAAATAAGCATATGATTTTCCTACTTTTCTCAAAATTAGAAAAGTTTTTGTCAATTGAATATTTTTTAGCGCATTTTATGCATCAAATTTCGTTAACAAACTATTTCTGCAAAGATTTCAGGCAAATAAAAACAACCGTCCCGATTTTTGCAGAACATACAGAAAACAAAAAAATGCCGTCTGAAACCACATTCCGATAATCGGCAGGGTTTCAGACGGCATTCTGATAATTTCAATTACTCGGCTGCGGCAACGACGGCAACGGTAATTTTAGCAACGGCATCAGTATGCAAAGCCACTTCCACTTCGTACTCGCCAACGGCTTTCAGAGGACCGTTTGGCAGGCGTACATTCGCTTTCACAGCTTCGATACCGGCAGCAACGATTGCGGCTGCAATATCAGCATTGGTAACCGAACCGAAGAGACGACCGTCCACACCGGCTTTTTGGGCAACGGTAATGGTTTGACCATCCAATTTTTCCTGACGGGCTTGGGCATCTGCCAAAATTTCAGCCTGTTTAGCTTCCAGTTCTGCGCGACGTGCTTCAAACTCTTTCATGTTTGCTTCAGTAGCACGTTTTGCCTTACCGGCAGGAATCAAGAAGTTGCGGGCATAACCGTTTTTTACGGTAACGATGTCGCCCAAGTTGCCCAGACCGCCGATTTTTTCTAACAGAATAATTTGCATGATTTAAACTCCAAAATTATTTGTGTTGGTCGGTATAAGGCAGGAGTGCCAAGAAGCGCGCGCGTTTTACGGCAACAGCCAATTGGCGTTGGTAGAATGCCTTCGTTCCTGTAATGCGGGCAGGAATGATTTTACCGTTTTCAGAGATAAAGTCTTTCAGCAAATCAACTTGTTTGTAATCGACTTCTTGGATTTTTTCAGCCGTGAAACGGCAGAATTTTCTACGTTTGAATGATTGACGAGCCATTGTCGTTTAACCTTTATATTCTTTAATATTTTGTATCCTGAGCATCGGCATCAGGGAACGTCTGCTTTTTTGAGCTAAAAAACCTTCGACGTGAACATATACACCTTGCCGATACTGCCACTCTTCCGCCTGCCTGCCTAAAATCCGTGCCGGAATTTCCAATCGGACAAGACATTGCTGTCCATTTTCTTTCTGCCATGATTCATGCTTTAAGATAATATCTAAGACAGAGATTCCGGCAGGCGTATATCGAATAGGGAAAACCTTTTCAATTAACGCGGCAAGCGAAACAAGATTATTGAATCCCAATTATTGGGCAGCCGCTTCTTCAGACGCACCGCTCAGCAGGTTCTTAGCCTTTTCACCACCCAACATAGGGGATGCTTCGGTAACGGCGTGTTTGGTTTTGATGGTCAGATGACGCAATACCGCATCATTGAAACGGAACGCGGTTTCCAACTCCTCAACAACTTCGGGAGTGGTTTCAATGTTCATCAAAACATAATGTGCTTTATGGATTTTGTTAATCGGGTAAGCCAGTTGGCGGCGACCCCAATCTTCCAGACGGTGAATCTTACCGTTTGCCTCGGTAATCATGGTTTTGTAACGTTCAACCATAGCGGGCACTTGCTCGCTTTGATCAGGATGAACGATAAACACGATCTCGTAATGACGCATGTTATCTCCTTATGGATGGTAAAAACAGCCTTCTGCCATGCGAAAGCAGAAGGCAAGGTTCAAAGAACGGGCATTATATTGGGGTTTGCCGACAGAATCAAGGATTTGGCACGAAAAACTTGCATTCCGCCGAAAATTTCGGTTTCAGACGGCATTCAAATGTTTTGGCTGCCCAGCCAGCGTTCCGCGTCCAAAGCCGCCTGACAGCCGGAGGCCGCGCTGGTAATTGCCTGACGGTAGGTATGGTCTTTTACGTCGCCCGCCGCCCATACGCCTTCGATATTGGTTGCACCGACATTGTCCGCCGTACCGCCTTTGGTTTTCAGGTAGCCGGCTTCGTCCATTTCCAACTGCCCTTTGAAAATATCGGTATTCGGCTTGTGCCCGATGGCGATAAAGATGCCGCTGACGGTAATTTGTTGCTCAGAACCGTCGTTGTTTTTTAATAATGCGCCGTTTACGCCCCGATCGTCGCCCAGTACTTCTTGCAGATTGCTCTCCAGCTTGAGGATGATTTTGCCCTCTTCCACGCGTTTCATCAGTTTGTCGATCATGATTTTTTCGGCGCGGAACTCGCTGCGGCGGTGAATCAGCGTAACGGTTTTAGCGATATTGGCAAGGTAGAGTGCCTCCTCAACTGCCGTATTGCCGCCGCCGACTACGGCAACATCTTGGTTTTTGTAGAAGAAACCGTCGCAGGTGGCGCAGGCGGAAACGCCTTTCCCTGCAAAC
This sequence comes from Neisseria maigaei, assembly GCF_958267405.1. NCBI lineage: Bacteria > Pseudomonadati > Pseudomonadota > Betaproteobacteria > Neisseriales > Neisseriaceae > Neisseria > Neisseria maigaei. The sequence goes on from NZ_CATQFT010000045.1 coordinate 63,189, forward strand.
GCTTCCTCACTCGGCAAACCGAGGTATTTGGCGGACGCGCCTGTTGCGACAATCAGTGCGTCGCAAGTATATTCGCCCATATCGCCTTTGAGTGCGAACGGGCGTTTTTGCAGATCGACGGCGTTGATTTGGTCAAAAATGATTTCCGTTCCGAAACGTTCGGCGTGGGCGAGAAACCGCGCCATCAATTCCGGCCCTTGCACGCCGTCGGCATCGGCAGGCCAGTTGTCCACTTCGGTAGTGGTCATCAGTTGCCCTCCCTGTGCGATACCTGTAATAATGACGGGGTTTAAATTGGCGCGCGCGGCATAGACGGCGGCGGTGTATCCGGCGGGGCCGGAACCCAAAATAATCAGTTTGCGGTGTTGGGACATCGTTTTTCCTTTGCTGTGTCAAGTTTTCGGATTCTACTCGAATTATCGGCGCGTTTGAGAAATTTTGACCATACCGGCGTTCAGACGGCATCCCGCAACCTTGACCGCCGTCTGAACATCAAAGAAGGAATCAAACTTATGCAACAAAAAATCCGTTTCCAAATCGAAGGCATGACCTGTCAGGCATGTGCTTCGCGCATTGAAAAAGTGTTGAACAAAAAAGATTTTGTCGAATCGGCGGGGGTGAACTTCGCCAGCGAGGAGGCGCAGGTTACGTTTGACGACAGCAAAACCTCCGCAGCCGATATTGCCAAAATCATTGAGAAAACCGGTTACGGCGCGAAGGAAAAAACGGAAGATACATTGCCGCAACCCGAAGCAGAACACCATATCGGCTGGCGGTTGTGGCTGCTGTTCGCCATAAACATCCCGTTCCTTATCGGCATGGCTGGGATGATAATCGGCAAACACGATTGGATGATTCCGTCTGTATGGCAGTTTGTACTGGCAAGCATAGTGCAGCTTTGGCTGGCCATCCCATTTTACAAAAGCGCGTGGGCGAGCATCAGGGGCGGGCTGGCGAATATGGATGTGCTCGTTACCATTGGCACGGTATCGATTTACCTGTATTCCGTCTATATGCTGTTTTTCAGCCCGCACGCGGCGCACGGCATGGCACACGTGTATTTTGAAGTAGGCGTGATGGTGATTGGTTTTGTGTCGCTGGGCAAATTTTTGGAGCACCGCACCAAGAAATCCAGCCTCAACAGCTTGGGCTTGCTGCTGAAACTTACGCCGACCCAAGTCAACGTGCAACGCAATGGCGAATGGAAACAACTTCCCATCGACCAAGTGCAAATCGGCGACCTAATCCGCGCCAATCACGGCGAACGCATTGCCGCAGACGGCATCATTGAAAGCGGCAGCGGCTGGGCGGACGAGAGCCACCTCACCGGCGAATCCAATCCCGAAGAGAAAAAGGCGGGCGGCAAAGTGTTGGCGGGCGCGCTGATGACCGAAGGCAGCGTGGTTTACCGCGCCACGCAGCTCGGCAACCAAACCCTGCTCGGCGACATGATGAACGCGCTCTCTGAAGCGCAAGGCAGTAAAGCACCGATTGCGCGCGTGGCGGATAAAGCGGCGGCGGTGTTTGTGCCGACTGTCGTGGGCATCGCGCTTTTGACCTTTATTGCCACTTGGCTGGTTAAGGGCGATTGGACGGTCGCGCTGATGCACGCCGTTGCCGTTTTGGTAATTGCTTGTCCGTGCGCGCTCGGTTTGGCAACCCCTGCTGCGATTATGGTCGGCATGGGCAAGGCGGTGAAACACGGCATTTGGTTTAAAGACGCGGCGGCGATGGAAGAAACCGCCCATGTCGATGCCGTCGTGTTGGACAAAACCGGCACGCTGACCGAAGGCAGGCCGCAGGTTACCGCCGTTTATTGCGTTCCCGACAGCGGCTTTGACGAAGACGCTTTGTACCGCATCGCCGCTGCTGTCGAACAAAACGCCGCCCATCCGCTTGCCCGTGCCATCGTCTCCGCCGCCCAAGCGCGCGGTTTGGACATTCCCGCCGCACAAAACGCGCAAACCGTTGTCGGCGCAGGCATTACCGCCGAAGTCGAAGGCGTGGGATTGGTAAAAGCGGGTAAAGCCGAATTTGCCGAACTGACCTTGCCGAAGTTTTCAGACGGCGTTTGGGAAATAGCCAGTGTGGTTGCCATATCTGTAAACGGCAAACCCATCGGCGCATTCGCACTTGCCGACGCGTTGAAAGCCGATACCGCCGAAGCCATAGGCCGTCTGAAAAAACACGGCATCGACGTTTACATCATGAGCGGCGACAACCAAGGCACGGTCGAATACGTCGCCAAACAACTGAGCATCGCACACGCCTTCGGCAATATGAGTCCGCGCGACAAGGCCGCCGAAGTGCAGAAACTCAAAGCCGCCGGCAAAACCGTAGCGATGGTCGGCGACGGCATCAACGACACGCCTGCGCTCGCCACCGCCAACGTCAGCTTCGCCATGAAAGGCGGCGCGGACGTTGCCGAACACACCGCGTCCGCCACGCTGATGCAACATTCGGTCAACCAGCTCGCCGATGCCCTGCTGGTGTCGCAGGCGACTTTGAAAAACATCAAGCAAAACCTGTTTTTCGCCTTCTTCTACAATATTTTGGGCATTCCGCTCGCCGCACTCGGCTTTTTAAACCCCGTCATCGCAGGTGCAGCAATGGCGGCAAGCTCAATTTCCGTGTTGAGCAATGCCTTGCGCCTGAAACGGGTAAAAATCGATTGACCGCATATAACTACCCGACAGCTTTTCCGAACGGATAAGGCTGCCGCTGCCGATATGCCGTCTGAAGCCGTTTTTCAAATGATTGATATGAATACAGAAAACTGTCCTCCGGAACAATTCGACATCCCGCTCTTCCTCAAAAACCTGCCCAAGCTGCCTGGCGTATACCGTTTTTTCGACGAAAGCGGCAAGGTCTTATACGTCGGCAAAGCCGTCAACCTCAAGCGGCGCGTGTCCGGTTATTTCCAAAAAAACGACCATTCGCCGCGCATCGCATTGATGGTGAAACAGGTTCGCCACATCGAAACCACCATCACGCGTTCCGAAGCCGAAGCCCTGATTCTCGAAAACAACTTCATCAAAGCCTTGTCGCCGAAATACAATATCCTTTTCCGCGACGACAAAAGCTATCCTTATCTGATGCTCAGCGGCCATCAATATCCGCAGATGGCGTATTACCGTGGCACACTGAAAAAGCCGAACCAATACTTCGGCCCCTATCCCAATAGCAACGCCGTGCGCGACAGCATTCAGGTGTTGCAAAAAGTCTTTATGTTGCGTACCTGCGAAGACAGCGTATTCGAGCATCGCGACCGTCCTTGTCTGCTTTACCAAATCAAACGCTGCACCGCGCCCTGCGTCGGACACATCAGCGAAGAAGACTACCGCGACAGCGTGCGCCAAGCCGCCACTTTCCTCAACGGCAAAACCGACGAACTGACGCGTACCCTGCAATACAAAATGCAGGCCGCCGCCGCGAATCTGCAATTTGAAGAAGCCGCCCGCTACCGCGACCAAATCCAAGCACTCGGCATTATGCAGAGCAACCAGTTCATCGACAGCAAAAACCCCAACAATCCCAACGACATCGACCTGCTCGCGCTGGCGGTTTCAGACGGCATCGTCTGCGTACACTGGGTCAGCATACGCGGCGGGCGGCACGTCGGCGACAAAAGCTTTTTCCCCGACACCCAAAACGATCCCGAGCCAAACGGGCAAGACTATGCCGAAGCCTTCGTTGCCCAACACTATCTGGGCAAAAACAAACCCGACATCATCATCAGCAACTTCCCCGTCCCCGACGCATTGAAAGAAGCCTTGGAGGGCGAACACGGCAAACAAATGCAGTTCGTGACCAAAACCATAGGCGAACGCAAAGTCTGGCTGAAAATGGCGGAACAAAACGCACAAATGGCGATTGCACAACGCCGCCTGCAACAAAGCAGCCAGCAACACCGTATTGATGAGCTGGCAAAAATCCTCGGCATGGATTCAGACGGCCTCAACCGCCTCGAATGCTTCGACATCAGCCACACCCAAGGCGAAGCCACGATTGCATCCTGCGTCGTGTACGATGAGCAAAACATCCAGCCTTCGCAATACCGCCGCTACAACATCACCACCGCCAAGCCTGGCGACGACTACGCCGCCATGCGCGAAGTGTTGACGCGCCGTTACGGCAAAATGCAGGAGGCCGAAGCCAACGGCGAGACCGTCAAATGGCCGGATGTCGTATTGATTGACGGCGGCAAAGGACAAATCGGCATCGCCGTGTCCGTATGGGAAGAACTCGGGCTGCACATTCCTTTGGTCGGTATCGCCAAAGGCCCGGAGCGCAAAGCCGGTATGGAAGAACTTATCCTTCCGTTTACCGGCGAAACCTTCCGCCTGCCGCCGCACAGCCCCGCCCTGCACCTTCTGCAAACCGTGCGCGACGAATCACACCGCTTCGCCATCACAGGTCACCGCAAAAAACGCGACAAAGCCCGCGTTACCTCGTCCCTCGGCGACATTCCCGGCGTAGGCAGCAAACGCCGCCAAGCCCTGCTCACCCGATTCGGCGGCCTGCGCGGCGTGATTGCCGCCAGCCGCGAGGACTTGGAAAAAGTGGAAGGCATCAGCAAGGCATTGGCGGAAACCATTTATAATCATCTGCATTAGTATGCCGCCAAAGCAAAAACCGTCTGTAAAAATATGATACAGCAGGCCTGCGTGCCGATATAAACCTAACTTCATAACAAATAACGATGATTCGACAAAACGGAAAACGATCTGATATGAACAATCCCGACTTACCCTATCGGCAGGCCTTGGAACGCCTGTCTCAAAAACAATATAACTTTGCCGAAGTCCGCCGACTGCTGACAGAAGCGGCCTCGGCAGGCCATACGGCCGCCGCATTCGAGTTGGCAAAACACCTGCTTGATACAAACAGCCCGTACCAAGACTACAAACAGGGTATGGAAATGCTCCGCATCGCCGCCGAACAGGGGCATCCCTACGCGCGTTACAATTTGGCATATACCCAAGAATTGGAAGGCGCGCCCCCGGAAACCCTGAAACCGCTTTACAGACCGTTGGCAGAGGAAGGGCTGCCTGAAGCACAAGTCCGCCTGATGTACCTTCTGTATGCGTCCCGACATTTTGAAGAAGCCTTGGAATGGGCAAAAACAAGCGCAAAAAACAACAATCCCCACGGGCAATACCTGCTTGCCCAATACTGCCGGTACGGTACGCCGCCGGATTTTGAAACGGCGCACCTGCTCTACCGAAAAGCGGCGGCACAAGGCTTGCCGGAAGCACATTGGCAGCTCGGCCTTCAATACCGTTTCGGACAAGGTACACCAACCGACACGACCCAAGCCATCAATCATTTGCGCGCCGCCGCACAACAAGGATACATTCCCGCCTACACCCCTCTTGCCGAGCTCATCCTACCTACGACTCCCGATGAAGCCGTTCACTGGTTTCAACAGGCCGCACAGGAAAATGACCATAAAGCGCATGCCGCACTTGCCGACATCTACCTACAAGGCAAACATCTGGAAAGAAACCACAAACTTGCCCTACGTCATGCCGAAGCAGCCGCAGCCGAACGCCATCCCGAAGGTTTGCGGATACTGGGCGACATCTACCGCTACGGGCTGGGCATGGCTTCCGATAAAGAAAAAGCCCTACATTATTATCGGCAGGCAGCCGAAGCCGGCAGCCTTTCCGCCTATCAGAAACTCATATCCGACAGCGCGTTAAACCATCCCGACCAATACGGCGGCATCAAAGATTCCGCCATCAGGCGGCAACAGGCAGAGCAGCTTTATCAAAAAGCCCAAGCCCTTCATTACGGATTACAATGCGCGCCCGAATATGCAGCCGCGCTCAAACTCTACACAGAAGCAGCAGAACTCGGCCACAGCAAAGCCCAAACCAATCTGGGCAGTATGTATTACTTCGGACAGGGTATGGCCGCCGACTACAATGAAGCACGCAAATGGTTTGAAAAAGCCGCCGCACAAAAAGACAGCATGGCACTTTATAACCTCGCCTGCATCCATTACAGCGGACACGGCGTCGAGCCGGACAACGAAAAAGCCTGCCGCTACCTGCAAGAAGCCATAAACAGCGGACACGAACAAAAAAGCTTTCTGCAAGAACTGTTGCAACAGTGGCAAAATGCCGTCTGAACACCGGTACATTTACCCCGCAAAAACGAAACAGGTATAATGGCCCCTTTCCCTTCCCGCCGTCCGAACAGACATTTCACATTCAGACGGCATCCTGATTGCACAACCGCATGAAAGCATTATGACAGACACCGCCGAAAACCAAACACAAAACAACTGGCAAGCCGAACATCCCCGCAGCATCCGCAGTTTCGTCCTCCGCCAAAGCCATATGACCGCCGCGCAGCAACGCGCCATCGATACCTTATGGGGCAGCTTCGGCATCGACTACCAAGCAACACCGGCCGATCTTGATGCCCATTTCGGAAGCAGCCGACCTAAAATCCTCGAAATAGGCTTCGGTATGGGGACGGCAACCGCAGAAATTGCCCGCAGGCTGCCCGAAACCGACTTCCTCGCCATCGACGTACACGGTCCCGGCGTGGGTAATCTGCTCAAACTTATAGACGAAAACCATTTGGAAAATATCCGCGTGATGCGGCACGACGCCGTAGAAGTTGTCGAAAATATGCTGCAAGACGGCTCGCTCGACGGCATCCACATATTCTTCCCCGACCCGTGGCACAAAAAACGCCACCACAAACGCCGTCTGATACAAGCCCCCTTCATCGCCAAACTGCTGCCCAAACTCAAAACCGGCGGCTATATCCACCTGGCGACAGACTGGGAAGAATATGCACAGCAGATGCTTGAAGTCCTCAGCAGCTTCGACAGCCTGCAAAATACGGCGGCAGACTACGCCCCAACCCCGGACTACCGCCCAGAAACCAAATTCGAAGCGCGCGGCAAACGCCTTGGACACGGCGTTTGGGACTTGGTATTCAAACGAATCGGATAACAGACCTCCGAATAAAAAATGCCGTCTGAAGCATGTTTGCTTACAGAGGGCATTTTTTCAAGATAAAGCAGCGAACGATGTTTCGATACAAGTTTTAAAACAATGGTTTGAACGGCAAAAACGCCTGCGTACCGCACGCATCCTTGTAGGTTTTAACCTGCACATCGGTTTTAAAGTTTGTCCCATCCGCAGGTAGTGTGTATGGCGCAGCCACGCACGCATTTGGCGGAGATGCAGGCTACCGCTTGCTAATTATTCATCTTTACCAAAAAAAGACTTAGGTGTACATTCAGGCATGGTTAACAAAACAACTAAACCTCTATTTACTGGAAAATAAAATGGCTTATTTAAAAATAATAATAACCAGTATAGTTTTATACATTTTATTATTACAAATTAATCTTAAAATGTTAGAAAAAAGGATTGATTTCTTAGTAGAAAATATAGATAAATATTACCGGCAATATGGATCTTACCCAAATAATTTTGATTTTATATCAACTAAAACTGATTTTACCACTGAATCATATTGTGATTTTTGGGATAAAAATATTGCAGGATATGGTAATTGTTACTTTGTAAAGAATGATAAAGACTATACTATTTTAGTCATGGGTTTCTCATCGAAAATACTATTTTCATCTCACAATAAAATAAAAGAATTCAATTCAAATAAATATGATTAAATACAACAAGCAAGCCGTAGCCCGCATAAAATCTTTAGTTTTCCGTAGGTCGGATTCTTGAATCCGACATTTTAGGCATTGCTGAATGAATTGCAACGACGGGAATGTTAAAGGTTTTGTCGGATACAAGTATCCGACCTACGCTTGCTTTTAAAAATGGATTTTGTTGGGTATTGAACCAACTGGAAGAAATAAGTTTTCGAGCCATTATATTCGTTGCCTGAAATGAAACAAAGGTCGTCTGAAAACAGAATTACGGTTTTCAGACGACTTTTTTATTATGTGTCACTTGAGCAAAATGTAGATTGAGTTGCAAACCCAACATTTTGTGAAATTTAACAGTTTTGTTGGGTCTTGACCCAACCTACGCTTGCTACGCTTGCCATCTACACAGGCTACGTATTCAAGGTTTATTTTGGGATTTTCAAGCAAAAAGTAATTCAAAAACCATAAGATTGCAGAAACAGTTGCTCCTATAAATGCTCCGTACAATCCATCTTTAACGTTCATATCTCTACTCCAAGTAGTTAATTTATAATAAAAGCAGATTCTCTTTAATCCCCCGTATCCTATCCCTCAACACAGCCGCCTCTTCAAACTGCAAATCCCTAGCCGCCTGTTGCATGGCTTTTTCCAGTTTGGCGATTTCTTTAATCGCGTCTTCTTCGTTGTGGATTTCGCCGACTTTAACCTTGTTTTTGCCTTTCAGACGGCCTTTGCCGCCGTCTTCTTCGTAATACACGCCGTCGATGATGTCTTTGATCTGTTTTTTAATCTGCTGCGGCACGATGCCGTGTTCTTCGTTGAATTTGATTTGTTTCTCGCGGCGGCGTTCGGTTTCGTCGATGGCGGCTTTCATGGAGTCGGTGATTTTGTCGGCGTACAGGATGGCGACGCCGTTCACGTTGCGCGCGGCGCGGCCTATGGTTTGAATCAGGCTGCGGTGGGAGCGCAGGAAACCTTCTTTATCGGCATCGAGGATGGCGACGAGGGAGACTTCGGGGATGTCGAGGCCTTCGCGCAAGAGGTTGATGCCGACGAGTACGTCAAACAGTCCGAGCCGTAAATCTCTAATGATTTCAACGCGCTCAACGGTATCAATGTCGCTGTGCAGGTAGCGCACTTTGATGCCGAGTTCGCTGTAATAGTCGGTGAGTTGCTCCGCCATGCGTTTGGTGAGGGTGGTGACGAGTACGCGTTCGCCTTTTTGGATGCGGTCGTTGATTTCGCTCATTAAATCATCGACTTGGGTGGCGACGGGGCGGATGATGATTTGGGGGTCGACCAGCCCGGTGGGGCGGACGACTTGTTCGACCACTTGTCCGGCGTGTTCTTCTTCGTATTTGGCGGGGGTGGCGGAAACGAAGACGGCTTGCGGCATGACTTTTTCAAATTCGTGGAATTTGAGCGGGCGGTTGTCGCGGGCGGAAGGCAGGCGGAAGCCGTAGTCCACGAGGTTTTGCTTGCGCGATGCGTCGCCTTTGTACATGCCGCCGATTTGGGTAACGGTAACGTGGCTTTCGTCGATGAACATGATGGCGTTGTCGGGCAGGTAGTCCATCAGCGTGGGCGGCGGTTCGCCTTCTTTTTTGCCGGAGAAGTGGCGGGAGTAGTTTTCGATGCCTTTGCAGAAGCCCATTTCGTAGAGCATTTCGAGGTCGAAGCGGGTGCGCTGTTCGATGCGCTGTTGTTCGACGGGGCGTTGTTCGCGGGCGAAAAATTCGATGCGTTCGCGCAGTTCTTCTTTGATGGACTCGCAGGCGCGCAAGACGGTATCGCGCGGGGTAACGTAGTGGCTGGATGGGAAGACGGTGTAGCGGCCGACGCGTTGAATAAGGCTGCCTGAAAGCGGGTCGAACATATCGAGGCGGTCGATTTCGTCGTCGAACAAGCTGATGCGCAGGGCGTTTTCGGAGCTTTCGGCGGGGTACACGTCAATTACGTCGCCGCGCACGCGGAAGCTGCCACGTTTGAAGTCCAAATCGCCGCGTTCGTACTGCATGGAAACGAGCGTGGCGATGATGTCGCGCTGGGCTATGGTGTCGCCTTCTTTGACGCACAACACCATTTGTTGATACTCGGTCGGGTCGCCGATACCGTAAATGGCGGACACGGTAGCGACGATAATCACGTCGTTGCGCGTCATCAGGTTTTTGGTGGCGGAAAGGCGCATCTGCTCGATGTGTTCGTTGATCGCGCTGTCTTTTTCGATGAACAAGTCGCGGCTGGGCACATAGGCTTCGGGCTGGTAATAGTCGTAGTAGGAGACGAAATATTCCACCGCGTTTTCGGGGAAAAACTCGCGCATTTCGGCGTAGAGCTGGGCGGCAAGGGTTTTGTTGTGCGCCATGATGATGGCGGGTCGGCCGCTTTGGGCGATGACGTTCGCCATGGTGTAGGTTTTGCCCGAACCGGTTACGCCGAGCAGGGTTTGGTAGGCAAGGCCGTCTGAAAGCCCTTCGAGCAGGCCGGCAATGGCGGTGGGCTGGTCGCCGGCGGGCGGGAAGGGTTGGTGGAGCTTGAAGGGGGAATCGGGGTATTGGATGACTTCCATAATCTTGCCTGTGATGCGTTTGCGGACAAAGCGTGTAGTAGGGATGGGTCAGAAACGTCTTTCAGACGGCATGGAATAAAAGACATTCCCGACCGTATACCGTCCGAACTCAACCGCAATCCCAAGTGAATGCCGTTTTGGAGAAATCGCATTTTTCCAAATCTTCGGGCGCGATAAAGAAATTGCCGATGCCCATATCGCCCCACATGATGTCTATTCCTTCGTTCTCATCATATTGGCTTTCCAATTGGAACAGCAGTTCATAGCCTTCCAAACTGCCGTCGCGCGGATCGTATTGGGCAAAGCAGGGATAACCGCCAATACAGTGTCCCGCCTGATTAGAGGCTTCCCGATAGTTCTCGTAAAGCCGCCAATCGTTGTTACCCGTATCCGTAACCCTTTCAAGAATCAGCTTGCGCATTTCCGGAAAAGTCCGATCGAAACGGTAATCGTCGAAAGACAGATATTGCGTCTCCGGTTCGGAAAAAACCATGCGGAATTCTTCCTCTGCACCAAACGGCAGACCGATTCCGAAATCCCCGAAATCGGAATATGCCGGAACATCCGAACGCAAACCTTCCTGCCGCACTTCGCGATGGTACAAAACACGGAATCCCTTTTGGGCACGCAAGTCGTCGAAATCCATGCCCGACAAATCGTCGTAACCGTCGACAAAGAACTGGACGATGCCTTCGGTCGGATAGTCCGGCAAATGCGGCATTTGGGCAAAGTTGATTTGCGCCAACAGGGAAAGCGGTTGTCCTTGGGCATTTTGGGGATATTCCATACCCTCCGGCAGATAAGGTCTGCCACCAACCTTGCTGTCCCACAGTTCTACTGTCTCTTTCTTCAAAGAAAAACGCACGACGGGTTTTGCCGTGGCTGCAATTTTCTCTGCAAACGGTTCAAATTCCGGTAAAAAATCGCTCATAACCTGTCCTTTCAAACATAATATGCCGTCTGAAACCCTTTCAGACGGCATCGTCAAAACCTACTTCTTATCTTTCTTATCTTTATTTGAAACCGGCTTTTTCGCCGCCAGCCCCAAAGACTTCTGCCATTGTTCGGGCGACTTGACCAAATCCAAAGCTTTCCGCAACTGCTCGTCTTTCGCAGGGTTCGGAATCCGCCTTGAAGACAAATCCTCATCCTTTTTCTTTTTGCCTTTTTCTTTTGCAGTGGGTTTATCCGCATTTTCTTCAACCGGCACGGCAAGGGTTTCGCTGTTCACATCTTCGCCGCCCAAAGGATTCCCGATGTGTCCGACCAAATCCGCCTCGCGGCTTTCAAAAGTACGTTCCTTATCTTTTACCTCGACATCCGGAACAATCCCCTGCGCCTGAATAGAACGGTCGTTCGGCGTGTAATACAGGGCGGTCGTCAACTTGACCGCGCTGCCGTTGGACAAGGGAATCAAAGTCTGAACCGAACCTTTGCCGAAGCTCTGCGTACCGACAATCACCGCGCGTTTGTGGTCCTGCAATGCACCTGCGACAATCTCCGACGCGGAAGCCGAACCCGAATTGACCAATACCGTCATCGGAATCGTTTTCAACTCGGCAGGAATACCCGCCAAAGGATCGCCGCCCATACCGTACACATAATCTTCAGGAACGGCTTTCAGTACCATGCCGTCTTTGCCGTCGCGCCCCTTGGTGCTGACGACGACCGCTTCAGACGGCAGAAACGCCGCCGACACGCCGACCGCGCCGGTCAAAAGCCCGCCGGGGTCGTCGCGCAAATCCAACACCAGCCCCTTGAGCGGTCTGCCTTTGTTTTCCTTTACCAGCTCTTTTGCGGCGGTATTGACGCTTTCGACCGTCTTCTCTTGGAACTGCGACACGCGGATATAGCCGTAATCCGGCTCGAGCAAATAATGGCGGACGCTTTTCACTTTAATGATGGCGCGCGTCAGGTTGACGACTATCGGCTTGTCGGCATTTTTACGCGACAGCGTCAAAGTAATCTTCGTACCCGGCTTACCCCTCATTTTTTTAACCGCTTCGCTGACCGTCATCCCGCGCGTCGAAACATTATCAATTTTCACAATGAAATCGCCACTTTTCACCCCCGCCCGTTCCGCAGGCGTATCCTCAATCGGTGCGATAACTTTGACAAATCCGTCTTCTTGACCGATTTCCATGCCTAGGCCGCCAAACTCCCCGCTGGTAGACTCCTTCATTTCCGCATAACCTTTTTTATCCATATATTCGGAATGCGGATCCAAATCGGCAACCATACCCTTCATCGCACCTTCGAAAAGATCGGCATCGGGTTTATCCTGATAGTAGTTTGCCTTAATCTGACCGTAAACCTCCGCCATTGTGCGGATGGATTGTACCGGCAAGACTTCGTTATCCCGCTTGTCCTTCTCGGCGGCAAAACCCTGCACGGCCAAACTGGCGGCTACGCCGCTGATTGCGCCCAGGGTATAAAGTGCGATTTTCTTAAAAACAGGTTTCGACATTCTTCTTTAACTTTCTCTCTTGATTTCCCAAAAACGGAAACGCAACTATTAAAAACGGCAGGATTTGCGGAACGTAATGCGTTGCACCAGACAGTTCGCACAAAACCCGCCGTTTCATATTGTCTCAATCAACGTATCCAGCTCGAAGGGTTCAATACCTGCCCTTGATAACGTATTTGCAGGTAAAGCCCCTCTTCCCCGTCCGGCAGCGACCCGCTCGTGCCGATTTTGCTTCCCGCAGAAACCGGCTGCCCCTTGCCGGCGGAAATTTCGCTCAAACCGGCATAGATGCTGATGTAGTTCTCGCCGTGATCGACCACAACCACTTTGCCGTAGCCGTCCAACTCGTCCGCATAGCTTACCGTTCCCGGCGCAATGCTTTCAACCGTTGCAGGTGCAGTGGAATAGAACACGCCTTTCCAAACATCGCCGCCGCTCCGGCTCTGCCCGAAAAGTCCGGTCGGCACGCCGTCAACCGGTTTTTTCAAACGTCCCTGCATGCGGCTGAAACTGTCAGCACTGCCGATACCCATAACCGGAGGGGCTTGGATGTTCCTGTCTTCGGCAGTCAGGTTGGACATTGCCGCACGTCGTGCCTCAGCCTGCTGCTGCGCCGCTTCTTTTTCTTTTCTGGCTTTTTCGGCAGCCGCCAGCCTGGCTTCCGCCAGTTTTCTTTTTGCTTCCGCATCCTGAATGCGGTGTTCGGCTTTTTTCTTCTCCAAACTGCTCAAAAGATGGTTCAATTGCTGTTCGTTTTCTTTCTGTTCCAGCAGTTTTTGGGCATCTTTGGCGATTTTGGCATTTTGCCTGCGGCTCTCCGCCTGTTCCGCCGCGTCACTTACACCCTGTTTTTTCAGCAGGGACTGCACGTTTGCCTGAATCTTTTTCAAATACGCCAGCTCGTTGTTGATTTTCTGCTCTTGCGCCGCCAATGCCTTCTGCTGTTTTTCCAAATCTTTGACGACTTCCCGATTGGAGGCGTTCACATAACGCGTATAGCGCAAAAAGCGGTTTTTCTGACCCGGTTCGGCATTTTTCAGGAACAAGGCGACCGCATTGGGTTGGCTGTTCTTATAACTGCCCGACACAAAGCGAGAAATCTGCGCTTTCGCTCCGGCAACTTCCGTTTTCAAACGGTTCAAATCGGCATTGAGGTTTTGAAACTTGTCCCAAGCCTCGCGCTGTTTGCGGTTGACGGAAGCCAGGCTGCCGCGCGCCCGGCGGATGCGTTCCTGACGGATGCGTTCCTCCTGAAGCTGATCGAGCGAGGTGCTGACGCGGACCAGCAGCCCCTCGCCCTGTTTGAGCAGGGCTTTTTTGTTTTCGACATCGTTGGTTGCTGCGGAAACGGCGGCTTTCAATTCGTCCGAATCGGTTTTGGCATTTTTCTCTTCGGTGTGTTTTTTGTCCTGTTTCACTGCTTTGCCGTCCTTGTCGGTACGGTCTTTTTTATTTGCAGAAACAGTGTCTTTGTCCGCCTTACCGCCCTTACGCGGATTGTCCTGTCCTTTTGCCTCTTTTTTGCCTTGTTTGTTTTCAGGCTGTGTTTTTGCGTTTTTTTCTTTAGATTCGGACACGGGCTTGTCATGTGCCTTTGTGTGTTCCGCCTTCGATTCCTTATCCCCTTCGCGTCCTTTGCGCGCAGACTGCCCGGATGTTGCCTCCTTCTCTGCTTCTTTGCGGTTTTTGGCGGTTTTTTTGGACTCTTTGCCCTCTTTTGCCGCCTCTTTGCCGCCTGTTTTTTTATCTTTCACTGCGGCATTTTTGCCTTTTTCTTTTTTGCCTTCAGCCGCTTCGGGCTGTTCTTTTTTATTCTTCGCCTGTTTTTTCACTTCGGCGGAACGGTTGTGTGCCGAGTCGTGGGCGGCAACGGCGGGCGTGGAAAAAACGAGCATCAGGGCGAGCAGGAGGGGTTTGTAGCGCATGGTTCGACCTTCGGAAAAAGTTGGATAATGCTGAAGGCTGCACGAAAGCAGCCGGACGTTTGGATTATACTGTCAGTTATGCCGTCTGAAAATGCCGTTTGCCCAATCTTGCACCTTCTTTGCACGGACACTTGCAATCGGTTCAAACAGCCTTATATTGTGCGGCATATTTTCAATGCTGCAACGGATATTGTGTTCCGACACACAGGGTAGCACATTAAGCCGCGTACCGTATGTTGCCCGATTCGGGAGCGTGCGCCCATCCAAACAAAGCAAGCCCTGCCGCCTTCCGGAAAACGGTGATTCAACCGATAAGGAAATTTTGATGAACAGACTGCTACTGCTGTCTGCCACTGTCCTGCTGACTGCCTGCGGCAGCGGCGAAACCGATAAAATCGGACGGTTCAGCACCGTTTTCAATATGCTGGGAAAAAACGACCGTATCGAGGTGGAAGGATTCGACGATCCCGACGTTCAAGGGGTTGCCTGTTATATTTCGTATGCAAAAAAGGCGGTTTGAAGGAAATGGTCAATTTGGAAGAGGATGCGTCCGACACATCGGTTTCGTGCGTTCAGACGGCATCTTCGATTTCTTTTGACGAAACCGCCGTGCGCAAACCGAAAGAAGTTTTCAAGCGCGGCGAAAGCTTCGCGTTCAAGAGCCGGCAGATTATCCGTTATAATGATTCGAAACGTAAAACTTTCGCTTATTTGGTTTACAGCGATAAAATCGCCCAAGGTTCTCCGAAAAATTCCTTAAGTGTGGTTTCCTGTTTCGGCAACAACCTGCAAACCGATATGCCTCAAGCGGGCACTTCCGGCAAAATGCTTGCTGGCGCCTGCATGATTTCCAACCCGATAGAAAATCCCGACAAACGCTGATATGAACCTGTCCAACCACTTTCTCGTCGCCATGCCCGATATGGAAGACGCGTTTTTTGCACAATCGGTCGTCTATATCTGCAAACACGATGAAGACGGCGCACTCGGCATCGCCATCAACAAACCCTCTCCGATTACGATGGACATGATTTTTTCCGCCACCGGCAAAAACATCCCTTTCCGAATGCAGCACGACAGCGTGATGATGGGCGGGCCGGTACAAGTCGAGCGAGGTTATGTCGTGCATACCCCGATCGGCAACTGGCAAAGCAGTATCGGCGTTTCGGACAATATCGCGCTGACTTCTTCCCGAGACGTGATTGAAAATATTTCACGCGAAGGCGCGGTTGACAAAATATTAATCAGTATCGGCTATTCAAGCTGGGGAAAAGGCCAGCTCGAACGCGAACTTGCCGACAATGCGTGGCTGACCGTTCCCGCCGACGAACATATCCTGTTCGACATCCCCTACGAACACCGTTACGCCGCCGCATTCGCCAAACTCGGCATCGACCCGCTCGCCCTGTTTTCGGGAGCCGGCCATGCATAAAATTCCAAAAGGAACGGCACTGGCATTCGACTTCGGCGAAGTGCGCATCGGCGTGGCGCAGGGCGATGCGGAATTGGGGCTGTCCCATCCGCTGGCCACCGTTATCGGCGGCAGCAACGATGAAAAGTTCGCGGCAATCGCCAAACTGGTTCAAGAGTGGCAGCCGCGTTATTTTGTCGTCGGTCTGCCTGTCCATACCGACGGCACGGAACACGAAATGACGCATCTGTCCCGCAAGTTTGGACGCAGGCTACACGGCAGATTCGGGCTTCCCGTCTATTGGGTGGACGAACGCCTCTCGTCCGTCTATGCGGAAGGCCTGCTTTCAGAAGCACAAGTTTTTGGCAAAAAAAGGAAATCCGTTCTCGACCAAGTAGCCGCACAGGCAATCCTGCAAAGTTTCTTCGAAGGTAGTTCGGAAGAATTTTTTAACGGACGGGACGAATAAGTCTGCCTTATTTTCGGGCTACCGTAAAAAAAGCTTCTGCAAGCCTGTCCAATTCCAGTTCCAATCTGTCCCTCTCGCTGATTTTCCCTACACCTGAAGGTGTTCCGGTAAATACCAGATCACCTTTTTTCAAGCCATAGGACAGAACCAGCTCGCATAAAACCATCCTGAGCGGGTAAATCATCATTTCCGTGTTGCCCCGCTGCCTCAATATACCGTTCTGCCTCAATGAAAAAAGGAAGGATTGGCTGGAAACCTTGCTCGCCACCACGAAGTCCGAAACACATGCAGAATGCCTGAATCCCTTTGCCTTCAACCAAGGCAGCCCTTTTTCCTTCAGACGGCATTGGATATCCCTTGCCGTAAGATCCAACCCTACACCATATCCTGCGACACATCCCAAAATATCTTCACCCTCGCCCATGCCGTCTGAATCCTTACCGACCAGCAACACAAGCTCGCACTCAAAATAAATACTGAGATGGCAAAGGAAATATGTCTTGATTTTCTGGATAATTCTCTATATTACTAGACAGCCAGAGTTCAAAGATTTTGTAATCATCAAAGAAACCACATACATATCCCCTTTTTAGTAAGTCTATGTAATCTTTTTGAGGCACTACCAAAGGATTTCCATTTCTCATCACTCTTGATTGTCTAATAAAAAGTTCTTTATTGTATGACAAGAAAATCGCTAAATCTGGATATATTATATTTTCCTTCTCTAAATCAACCTGTCCTATTAGTTTCCAAATCTTCTTTCTTATAGCTGTTTCTGTACAGGATTTATAAGTCTTAAACCCAACAGAAAGAAGCTCATCCGTATTGGCTGTCTTTTCCGAGAGATAATCAAAAATACCAAACTCGTATTGCCTTACCCTACATATATAAGTAAATTTCCCATTTGGGAGTGAGATTTCGTAGATTTTTCCGTATTTTTTTGCACCCTTGTCCATATTGATTGTTTTTACTGAAGCCACTTCACTTTCCCCCTAAATAAAAATGCCGTCTGAAATTATTTTCAGACGGCATTCGACCAAGCTTACCCATTTAATGAAGCTGTTACACGCGCAACAATTTCTCCGATTGCAACTGCCTGCGCTTCGTTGTTGCGGCGTTCGGCGTATTCGACATTGCCTTCTTTCAAAGCGCGGTCGCCGATGACGATGCGGTGCGGAATCCCCAACAGCTCGGAATCGTTCAGCAGTACGCCTGCGCGTTCGTCGCGGTCGTCCAGCAGCACATCCGCGCCTGCCGCCAGCAGTTCGGCGTAAATTTTGTCGGCGGCTTCGCGCACAGTGTCGGATTTTTTGTAGTTCATCGGCACGATAACAACTTCAAACGGTGCCATCGCCTTCGTCCAGATGATGCCTTTTTCATCGTTGCTCTGCTCGATGGCGGCGGCAACGACGCGGGTGATGCCGATGCCGTAGCAGCCCATTTCCATAATTTGCGATTTGCCGTTGTTGTCGAGGAAGCTGACGTTCATCGCCCGGGTATATTTGTCACGCAATTGGAAAACGTGTCCGACTTCGATGCCGCGTGCGAGTTTCAGACGGCCTCGCCCGTCGGGGCTTTCGTCGCCTTCGACAACATTACGCAAATCGACAAATTCAGGCTCGGCAGCGTCGCGCCCGAAGTTGAAGCCGGTGTAGTGGTAGCCGTCTTCGTTCGCGCCGATAACCCAGTCCGCGCCTTTTTCAGTAGCGAAATCGGCATAGACTTTACCTTTGAAGCCGACAGGGCCGAGAGAGCCGCCGTTTGCACCGAACTGCGCGCGGATGGCGGCAGGGCTTGCCATGGTCAGCGGCGATTTTACGCCCGCCAGTTTTTCTGCCTTGATGTCGTTAAACTCATGGTCGCCACGCAACATCAGCAGGACGAGTTCTCCTTCGTTTTCGCCTTCGACTACGATGGATTTCAGTGTTTTTTCAATCGGAATACTGAGGAAATCAACCAATGAATCAATGGTTTTAACGTTCGGCGTGTGTACTTTGGCCAGCTCTGCCTGAGCAGCCGCGCGTTCGCCTTTGAGCGGCAAGGTCGGTGCCAGCTCGATATTGGCAGCGTAATCGGAAGTGTCGCTGTACGCAATCACATCTTCGCCGCTTTCCGCCAACACTTGAAACTCGTGCGAACCGGTACCGCCGATGCTGCCGGTATCCGCAGCAACGGGGCGGAATTCCAAGCCCAGACGGGTGAAGATGCGGCAGTAAGCGTCGTACATGGCATCATAGGTCGTCTGAAGCGAGGCGTAGTCGGCATGGAAGGAATAGGCGTCTTTCATGACGAATTCGCGCGCGCGCATCACGCCGAAACGCGGGCGCACTTCGTCGCGAAATTTGGTTTGGATGTGGTAAAAGTTTTTCGGCAGTTGTTTGTAGCTGTTGATTTCTTTGCGCACGATGTCGGCGATGACTTCCTCGCAGGTCGGACCCATGCAGAAATCGCGGTCATGGCGGTCTTTCAGGCGCAGCAGTTCTTTACCGTAAAATTCCCAGCGGCCGGATTCCTGCCACAGCTCGGCAGGCTGCACTACCGGCATCAGCAACTCCACGCTGCCCGCGCGCGCCATTTCCTCGCGCACGACGTTTTCGACTTTGCGCAACACGCGCAGCCCCATCGGCATCCAAGTATAAAGGCCGGACGCGTTGGCCTTAATCAGACCGGCGCGAATCATGAGCTTGTGGCTGGCAAGCGCGGCTTCGGCAGGGGCTTCTTTTAAAGTAGAGATAAAGAATTGGCTGGCTTTCATAAAAGTATTTTTCCAAACAGGCAGATTCAAAAGTAAATCGGGTGCAGATTGTAACGCGAAAAAAGCAGGTTTTGCACCAACCTCCAAAATTCACCCCCCGCCCCAAGCTCGGGACAAATCCCATAACAGACGGCAAAAACATGACCAGAAACATCATATTGAACATAATTACATGATTTTTATAGATTTAAATGTGCCTATTTTTTAATCAAAATAAGCGTACATTTGTTGCGTAAGACTTTTTTAACACAAGCCGTGGCTTATCAACACGGTTATCCACAAAGCTTGTGTATAGATTTTCTACAATAGGAAAATTGCCAGCAGAGACATAACGATTCGATATCCCACAATTCCGAAAAAATATAACCAAAATTAAACAGGATGTTTTCGCAATCAAAAAGACCTGTCCTTACCAAACGCCCACTTCGGAACAAAACCTGCTTTTAAAAGCATGGTTATTTGCCAGCAGACCCGATTGCTGATAGGATTTCGTGTGGAGCAGACCGAACATTTTTTCAAGTTTTCCCTTGTTTCCAAGACTTTTATAATTTTTTGAAAACATTGGACTTAAATTATTTTGTTTCGGTTTGATTTAGAAATTTTCGTTTTTGCTTATTATTTTTCACAAACGAAAATAAAGGGGTTGGCTACACCCTCCCTGCCGATTAAACACTCAACATAAAGGATAGATACTATGTCCACCCAATTACACGATGTTGACCCTATCGAAACCCAAGAGTGGTTAGACGCGTTAAGCTCCGTCCTCGAATATGAAGGCGGCGAACGCGCGCAATACCTCTTGGAAAACCTGGTCAAATACTGCCGCGACAAAGGCGTACGTATGCCCCACGGCACGACCACCCCGTATTTGAATACCGTTTCCGTCGAAAACGAAAAAGGCATTCCGGGCGACCAAAACATCGAACACCGCATCCGTGCATTCGTGCGCTGGAACGCCGCCGCCATCGTACTGCGCGCCGGCAAGAAAGATTTGGAACTGGGTGGGCACATCGCATCTTTCCAATCTGCCGCCACCATGTATGAAGTCGGTTTCAACCACTTCTGGAAAGCCAAGGGCGAAGGCGAAGAAGGCGATTTGGTCTTCTTCCAAGGTCACGTTGCCCCGGGCATCTATGCACGCGCCTTCGTCGAAGGCCGTCTGACTGAAGATCAACTGAACAACTTCCGTCAGGAAGTGGACGGACACGGTCTGCCTTCCTATCCACACCCCCACCTCTTGCCCGACTTCTGGCAGTTCCCGACCGTATCCATGGGCTTGGGTCCCATCATGGCGATTTATCAGGCGCGTTTCCTGAAATACTTGGAATCACGCGGCTTGGCAAAAACCAAAGGCCGTAAAGTATGGTGTTTCTGCGGCGACGGCGAAATGGACGAACCCGAATCCCAAGGTGCAATCGCGCTGGCTGCACGCGAAGGCTTGGACAACCTGATTTTCGTCATCAACTGCAACCTGCAACGCTTGGACGGCCCGGTGCGCGGCAACGGCAAAATCATCCAAGAATTGGAAGGCAACTTTGCCGGTGCCGGCTGGAATGTCGTCAAAGTCATTTGGGGCCGCCGTTGGGACCGCCTCTTGGCGAAAGACAAAGACGGCATCCTGCGCCAACGTATGGAAGAATGTTTGGACGGCGACTACCAAACTTACAAATCCAAAGACGGCGCATATGTGCGCGAACACTTCTTCAATACGCCCGAACTGAAAGCATTGGTTGCCGATATGACCGATGACGAAATTTGGGCATTGAACCGCGGCGGTCATGACCCTCAAAAAGTGTACAACGCTTACGACCGCGCAGCTAACCACGCCGACGGCAAACCTACTGTAATCTTGGCGAAAACCATTAAAGGTTACGGTATGGGCGCATCCGGCGAAGGTCAGAATGTTGCCCACCAAGCCAAAAAAATGGACAAAGCGTCCCTGAAACAATTCCGCGACCGCTTTGACATTCCGGTTACCGACGAGCAAATCGAAAGCGGCGATTTGCCTTACCTGTCTTTCGCACCCGATACGGAAGAATACAAATACCTGCACGCACGCCGCGATGCTTTGGGCGGCTACCTGCCGCAACGCAAACCGACGCAGGAAGTATTGGAAGTGCCCGAGCTGTCGGCATTCGACGCACAACTCAAATCCAGCGGTGAACGCGAGTTCTCGACCACTATGGCATTTGTCCGCATTTTGTCAACCTTGTTGAAAGACAAAAAAATCGGCAAACGCGTCGTACCTATCGTTCCCGACGAAAGCCGTACTTTCGGTATGGAAGGTATGTTCCGCCAATACGGTATTTGGAATCCGAAAGGTCAGCAATATACCCCTCAAGACAAAGACCAGCTGATGTTCTATAAAGAATCTACAGACGGTCAAATCCTGCAGGAAGGTATTAACGAACCGGGCGCAATGGCAGACTGGATTGCAGCAGCAACCAGCTATGCGAACAGCGACTTCGCCATGATTCCGTTCTATATCTATTATTCCATGTTCGGTTTCCAACGTATCGGCGACTTGGCATGGGCGGCGGGCGATATGCACGCGCGCGGCTTCCTGTTGGGCGGTACTGCCGGCCGTACGACGCTGAACGGCGAAGGCCTGCAACACGAAGACGGACACAGCCATATTCAAGCGGATTTGATTCCGAACTGCGTATCTTATGACCCGACCTTCCAATACGAAGTGGCTGTCATCGTACAAGACGGTCTGCGCCGTATGTATGCCAATAATGAAGACGTGTTCTACTACATTACCCTGATGAACGAGAACTACACCCATCCGGATATGCCGGAAGGTGCGGAACAAGACATCCTCAAAGGTATGTACCTGCTGAAAGCCGGCGGCAAAGGCGACAAGAAAGTCCAATTGATGGGTTCCGGTACCATCCTGCAAGAAGTGATTGCCGGTGCCGAGCTGCTGAAAGCCGACTTCGGCGTGGAAGCAGACATTTGGTCTTGCCCGTCCTTCAACCTGCTGCACCGCGACGCTGTCGAGGTGGAACGCTTCAACCGCCTGCATCCGCTGGAAGCCGAAAAAGTACCTTTCGTTACTTCCAAATTGCAAGGTCATGACGGTCCGGTAATTGCCGCTACCGACTATATCCGCAGCTATGCCGACCGTATCCGCGCCTACATCCCGAACGACTACCACGTCTTGGGTACTGACGGTTTCGGCCGTTCCGACAGCCGCTCCAACCTGCGCCGCTTCTTTGAAGTGGATCGCTACAACGTTGCCGTTGCCGCATTGAGCGCATTGGCGGAACAAGGCAAGGTCAGCAAAGAAACCGTTCAGCAAGCCATTGAAAAATACGGCATCAAAGCCGATTCAGCCCCTAGCTGGAAACGCTGATTGATATTTCAGACGGCCTGTTTGCCCCATTCCGACATCAGGCCGTCTGAAAACCGAATGCCCGAATGGTTTGAGCAGACAAACCGTACCGATGCCGCCTGAAGCAGCTTTCAGACGGCATCCAACTGAAAAAGATTAAAGGAACTCAAATGAGTATCGTAGAAATCAAAGTCCCCGATATCGGCGGTCACGAAAACGTCGACATCATCGCCGTAGAAGTTAAAGCGGGCGATACCATCGCCGTTGACGACACCCTGATTACACTGGAAACCGACAAAGCCACGATGGATGTACCTGCCGATGCGGCCGGTGTCGTGAAAGAAGTGAAAGTCAAAGTCGGCGACAAAATCTCCGAAGGCGGCGTAATTTTGACCGTTGAAACCGGTGCCACCGCTGCCGAAACTGCTCCGGCTCCTGCGGCTGAAGCACAACCTGCACCTGCCGCCGCACCCGCTGCCGCAGGCGGTGCAACCGTTCAAGTAGCCGTTCCCGACATCGGCGGCCATACCGATGTGGATGTAATCGCCGTTGAAATCAAAGTTGGCGACACCGTTGCCGAAGACGACACGCTGATTACTTTGGAAACCGATAAAGCGACAATGGACGTACCTTGTACCGCTGCCGGTGTGGTTAAAGCCGTATTCCTGAAAGTCGGCGACAAAGTGTCCGAAGGCTCTGCCATTATCGAAGTGGAAACCGCCGGCTCTTCCGCAGCAGCTCCTGCGCCTGCCGCTCAAGCTGCCGCACCCGCACCGGCTGCCGCTCGGGCTCCGACTGCTGCCGCCGCGCCCGCACCTTCTGCACCTGCCGCTGCCAAAATCGATGAAGCCGCTTTCGCCAAAGCACACGCCGGTCCTTCCGCACGCAAACTGGCGCGCGAATTGGGCGTAGATTTGGGTCAAGTCAAAGGTACCGGTCTGAAAGGCCGTATCATGGGCGACGACATTAAAGCCTTTGTGAAATCCGTGATGCAGGGCGGCGCGGCAAAACCTGCCGCTGCCGGCGCATCTTTGGGCGGCGGTCTGGACTTGCTGCCGTGGCCTAAAGTGGACTTCTCCAAATTCGGCAATGTCGAAGTTAAAGAATTGTCCCGCATTAAGAAAATTTCCGGTCAAAACCTGTCCCGCAACTGGGTTGTGATTCCTCACGTTACCGTACACGAAGAAGCGGACATGACCGAATTAGAAGAATTCCGCAAACAGTTGAACAAAGAATGGGAACGCGAAGGCGTGAAACTGTCCCCGTTGGCGTTCATCATCAAAGCCTCTGTTTCCGCGTTGAAAGCCTTCCCCGAATTCAACGCCTCACTGGACGGCGACAACCTGGTGCTGAAAAACTACTTCAACATCGGTTTCGCAGCCGATACGCCGAACGGTTTGGTTGTTCCCGTCATCAAAGACGTGGATCAAAAAGGCTTGAAACAAATCAGCCAAGAATTGACCGAATTGTCCAAAAAAGCCCGTGAAGGCAAGCTCAAACCGCAAGAAATGCAAGGCGCGTGCTTTACCATTTCCAGCTTGGGCGGCATCGGCGGCACAGGCTTCACGCCGATTGTGAACGCTCCCGAAGTCGCCATCTTGGGCGTGTGCAAATCCCAAATCAAACCGGTTTGGAACGGCAAAGAGTTTGCCCCGCGCCTGATGTGCCCGTTGAGCCTGTCCTTCGACCACCGCGTCATCGACGGTGCGGCCGGTATGCGCTTCACCGTATTCTTGGCGAAGCTGTTGAAAGACTTCCGCCGCATTACCCTGTAACCCGATCGGCTTCAGACGGCATAGCGGTCTGTGCCGTCTGAAAAGGAAGTTTGAACATCATTCAGAAAGATGAGACATGAGCTTAGTTGAATTGAAAGTGCCCGACATTGGCGGACACGAAAATGTAGATATTATCGCGGTTGAAGTGAACGTGGGCGACACCATCGCCGTTGACGACACCCTGATTACCTTGGAAACCGACAAAGCAACGATGGACGTGCCTGCCGAAGTTGCGGGCGTGGTCAAAGAAGTGAAAGTCAAAGTCGGCGACAAAATCTCCGAAGGCGGCTTGATTGTCGTCGTCGAAGCCGAAGGCGCGGCTGCCGCACCTAAAGCCGAAGCACCTGTTGCTGCCCCTGCGCAAGAAGCACCCAAAGCTGCCGCTCCCGCTCCGCAAGCCGCGCAATTCGGCGGTTCTGCCGATGCCGAGTACGACGTGGTCGTATTGGGCGGCGGTCCTGGCGGTTATTCTGCCGCATTTGCCGCTGCCGATGAAGGCTTGAAAGTCGCCATCGTCGAGCGTTACAAAACCTTGGGCGGCGTTTGTCTGAACGTCGGCTGTATCCCTTCCAAAGCCCTGTTGCACAACGCTGCCGTTATCGACGAAGTGCGCCACTTGGCTGCCAACGGCATCAAATACCCCGAGCCGGAACTCGACATCGATATGCTGCGCGCCTACAAAGACGGCGTGGTTTCCCGCCTCACCGGTGGTTTGGCAGGTATGGCGAAAGGCCGTAAAGTGGACGTTATCCAAGGCGACGGACAATTCTTGGATCCGCATCACTTGGAAGTGTCGCTGACTGCCGGCGACGCGTACGAACAGGCAGCCCCTACCGGCGAGAAAAAAATCGTTGCCTTCAAAAACTGTATCATTGCAGCAGGCAGCCGCGTAACCAAACTGCCTTTCATTCCTGAAGATCCGCGTATCATCGATTCCAGCGGCGCATTGGCGCTGAAAGAAGTACCGGGCAAACTGCTGATTATCGGCGGCGGCATTATCGGCCTCGAGATGGGTACGGTTTACAGCACGCTGGGGTCGCGTTTGGATGTGGTTGAAATGATGGACGGCCTGATGCAAGGCGCAGACCGCGACTTGGTGAAAGTATGGCAAAAACAAAACGAATACCGTTTTGACAACATTATGGTCAACACCAAAACCGTTGCAGTCGAGCCGAAAGAAGACGGCGTTTACGTTACCTTTGAAGGCGCGAACGCACCGAAAGAGCCGCAACGCTACGATGCCGTATTGGTTGCCGCCGGCCGCGCACCCAACGGCAAACTCATCAGCGCGGAAAAAGCAGGCGTTGCCGTAACCGATCGCGGCTTCATCGAAGTTGACAAACAAATGCGCACCAACGTGCCGCACATCTACGCTATCGGCGATATCGTCGGTCAACCGATGTTGGCGCACAAAGCCGTTCACGAAGGCCACGTTGCCGCCGAAAACTGCGCCGGCCACAAAGCCTACTTCGACGCGCGCGTCATTCCGGGCGTTGCCTACACCTCCCCCGAAGTGGCGTGGGTGGGCGAAACCGAGTTGTCCGCCAAAGCATCCGGCCGCAAAATCACCAAAGCCAACTTCCCGTGGGCAGCTTCCGGCCGCGCGATTGCCAACGGTTGCGACAACGGCTTTACCAAGCTGATTTTCGATGCCGAAACCGGCCGCATCATCGGCGGCGGCATTGTCGGGCCGAACGGTGGCGACATGATCGGCGAAGTATGCCTTGCCATCGAAATGGGCTGCGATGCGGCAGACATCGGCAAAACCATCCACCCGCACCCGACCTTGGGCGAATCCATCGGTATGGCGGCGGAAGTGGCATTGGGTACTTGTACCGACCTGCCTCCGCAAAAGAAAAAATAAATCCGACTGAATAAACAGCCATAAGGTTTATTTGAGCAAATGCCGTCTGAAATGTTCAGACGGCATTTTCTGTTTTACAGCGGATTAAAATATTCCCTACGTCCTGCCTAAAAACGAATCCGACACGGCTTATCCGAAGGAAGGGTTGAAAACGGCAGTTTCCAATACAACAAAATGCCGCCTGAACATTTCAGACTGAAGCGCACCGAGAAAAATCTCGGCATTTTCTGAGAAAAAACTTTGGCAATTTATTGCATTATTTGCAACTCCCTTGCACTTTTATAAAAGCGACGA